>NZ_JBHUVA010000070.1:0-35864 GCF_042670805.1 Micromonospora sp. NPDC057141
GTCCCGGGAGGGCAGCGGTCCGGGGAGGAACGATCGGTCCTCCCCGGACCGGTGAACGCGCCGGACGGGCTACAGCCCGAACAGCGCCTGGTGGAGCTGGTGCTGCGCGCCCCGGACGAAGAGCCGAAGCTCGCCGCCGTAGACCACCGCCGCCGGCACCGACCGTGCCCCGACGGGACCGGGCACGCTGACCCAACCCGACCAGGCCGCGGTGCTGAGGTTGTAGCGGTTGGTGCGGATGGTGCCGCTGGTGCCCTGGGTGAACAGGTGCAGGTCGCCGCCGTAGCTGGTGGCGGCCGGTGCGGACTTCGCCCCGGCGGTGCCGGGCACCGTGGCCCAACCCGACCAGGCGTCGGTGCCCAGCGTGTAGCGGTCGACCCGGACGGCGTCGCCCGCGCCCCGGGTGAACAGGTGCAGGTCGCCACCGTAGACGGTGGCGGCGGGTCCCGACTTCGCCCCGGCGTCGCCGGGGACGGTGGTCCAGCCGGAGGCCGGCGGGAGCTGCGGTCGGCCCCAGTTCTGCGCCGGTGCCGCCGAGGCCGGCGCCGCGACCAGCGCGGTGGCCCCCATAACGAACACCAGCAGACGGCTCAGCGTTCTCGCTGGATGAGTCAGATGCACATGGGCTCCTTCATGGACGATCGTTGCAGGACCATACCTGCCCCGGCGGGACCGCCGAGTGCCCCGAACGGTGCCCTGCTCAGGTGTGACGTGCCGCGTCGTCGTCAGGTTTCACGAATCGCGCAGGCGAGGCGGTCAGCATCTTCGGCTCCGTCGCGGTCGGGCGTCACTGGCCGTGCCAGGAGCGCCAGAGCGACGCGTACACGCCGTCGGCGGCGATCAGCTCGTCGTGGCCCCCGAACTCGGTGATCCGGCCGTCCTCCAGCACCGCCACCCGGTCGGCGTCGTGCGCGGTGTTGAGTCGGTGCGCGATGGCGATGACGGTCCGCCCGGCGAGTATCGCCGCGAGCGCCCGCTCGGTGCGCCGGGCGGTCGTCGGGTCCAGCGCGGCCGTCGCTTCGTCGAGGATCAGCGTGTCCGGGTCGGCCAGCACCAGCCGGGCCAACGCCAACTGCTGGGCCTCCGCCGCACCGAGGCCCCGGGCACCGTCGCCGAGTTGCGTGTCGAGGCCGTCGGGCAGGTCGGCGTGCCAGTCCGCGCCGACCGCGTCCAGGGCGGCGCGCATCCGCGCGTCGGTGGCGTCCGGGGCGGCGAACGCGAGGTTGTCGCGCAGCGAGCCGATGAAGACATGGTGCTCCTGCGTGACGAGCGCGATCCGGCGACGCCGTTCTGCCGGGTCCAGGTCGGTGACTGCGACGCCGCCGAGGCTCACCGCCCCCTCGTGCGGGGCGTCGATCCCGGCGAGCAGCCGGGCCAGGGTGGACTTCCCGGCACCCGAGGGCCCGACGACGGCGAGGCGCTCCCCGGGCTCGACCGCCAGGTCGATGCCGTGCAGCACCTCGTGGCCCTCGGCGTACGAGAACCGCGCGCCCCGCACCACGAGCCGCCGCCCGTGCGGCGCGTCGGCCCGGCCGCGCGGCTCCGGCGGCACCAGCCCCACCCCGAGGACCCGGGCGAACGAGGCGATGCCGCGCTGCGCCTGCTCGACCCACTGCAACAGCCGGTCCAGCGGGTCGACCGCCTGCTGGAGGTAGAGCGCGGCGGCGACCACCTCGCCGAGGGTCACCATGCCGCGCGACAGGAAGACCCCGCCGAGGAGGAGCACGGCGGCGATCGGTAGCGCGTAGCTGCCCTCCACCCCGGGGAAGAACACCGACCGCAGCGCGAGCGTGGCCCGCCGCGCGGCCCACACCCCGGCGATCCGTCGGGTGCCGTACGCGACGCGGTCGGCGCCCAGGCGCAGCGCCTCGATCGTGCGCGCGCCCTCCGCGGTCGTGGTCAGCGCCTCGGTCAGCTCCGCCGTCGCCGCCCCCTCGGCGAGGTAGGCGGGCCCGGCCCGGCGCAGGTACCAACGGGTCACCACCCAGATCGACGGCAGCCCGGCCAGCGCGACGAAGCCGAGCAGCGGGTCGAGCAGGAACACCGCCGCGAACAGCAGGATCAGGTGTGTCCCGGCGATGACGACGGTCGGCACGACGTCGCGTACGGTGGTGCCGACGGTCGTCACGTCGACCGAGCTGCGGGTGGCCAGGTCGCCGGTGCCGGCGCGCTCGACCACCGACACGGGCAGGGCGAGCATCCGGGAGACGAACTCCTCGCGCAGCCGGGCCACGGCCCGCTCGCCGAACCGGTGCCCGGCGTACTGCGCGTACCGCGACAGCATGCCCTGCGCCAGCACGCAGGCGGCGATGGCCAGCGCCAGGCGGTCCACGGCGGCGCCGCCCGCGCCGCCGGAGACCTCGTCGACGATCCGGCCGAGCAGCCACGGCGCGCCGAGCCCGGCGACCGTGGCGGCGACGTGCAGCGCCAGCACGACGGCCACGGCCCGCCGCTCCCGCGCGATCAGGTCGAGGGCGGCCCGGCGTACGGCAGCAGGGCCCGCCACCGGAAGCTTCCTCACCGCCGCGCCCGCCCGCCCTCGACGGCCTCGTCGTGCTCGCCCTCGGCGCCGTCGGTGCGGGACACCAGCGCGCGGTATCCCCGGTCCCGGTCGAGCAGGTCGGCGTGGGTGCCGGTGGCGACGATCCGGCCGGCGCTCAGGTGCGCGACGGTGTCGGCGTGCCCGAGCAGCAGCGGCGACGTGGCCAGCACGACCGTGGTGCGTCCGGCCCGGGCCTCGCGCAGGCGCTGCGCGATGCGCGCCTCGGTGTGGGCGTCCACGGCGGACGTCGGGTCGACGAGGATCAGCACCTCCGGCTCGGCCAGCAGGGCGCGGGCGAGGCGCACCCGCTGCCGCTGACCGCCGGAGAGCGTCCGGGCCCGGGCCCCGACCGGGGTGTCGAGGCCGTCGGGCAGCGCGTCGGCCACGTCCTGCGCCGACGCGACGTGCAGCGCGGCCCGGACGTCGGCGTCGTCGCCGGCTGCGTTGTCACGGGCCGCCTCGGTGCCGGCCGCGGCGGTGCCCGTGCCGTCTGCCGTCTCCGGGCCCGCGTCGCCGGCCGCCGCCCGGCCGCGCAGGATCTGCCGCAGGGTGCCTGCGAAGAGGTACGCGTCGTGGTCGGCGACGAGGACCCGGGCGCGCACCTCGTCGAGGTCGACCCCGGCCAGCGGCACGCCGCCCCAGGTCACGTCGCTGGCGGCGTACCGGCCGAGCCGGTCGGCCAGGGCGACGGCCTCGGCCGGGTCGTCGGCGGCGACCCCCACCAGCCGGCCCGGCGGCACCACCAGCCCGGTGGCCGGGTCGCGCAGCTCGGCGGGGTGCTCCGGCGCGGTCGCGGTCACCGGCCCGCCGGCCCGGTCGGGGGTCAGCCGCAGCAGGCCGACGATGCGGCGGGCCGCGACCCGTCCCTGGATGAGCAGGTAGCTGCCCTCCAGCAGGAACCAGACCGGCACGACGAGGACCGCCGTGTAGCCGTAGACGGCGACCAACTGCCCGACGGTGATGTCGCCGTTCGCCGCCGTGCGCGCGGCGAGCCACACCACGGCCGCGAGGAAGAGCCCCGGCATGGTCAGCGTCAGCGCGTCGATCCAGCTGGCCACCGCGCCCACCCGGTAGCCCTCGCCCAGCAGGGCCCGGGAGCGGGCCGCGTACCGGCGGGCGAACAGGTGGCGACCGCCGACCCCGGCGAGCACCCGCAGGCCGGCGACGATGTCGTCGGCCCGGGTGGTCAGCTCGCCCTGCTGCTGCCGGTAGGCCGACTCCGCGCGTTCGAGCCGGCGCAGCAGCGGCCCGACGGCCACCGCGATCGCCGGCACGCCCAGCAGCACCAGCGCCGCGAGCGGCGGATCCACCGACCAGAGCAGCACGGCGACGACCCCGTACGCGATGACGGCACCCACCCCGGGGCCGCTGAGCGTCAGCACGTGCGAGGTGCGCACGATGTCGTACCCGCCGACCGTGGCGACGTCACCCGCAGCGAGCCGGCGGGGGAGCACCGCGCCGATGCGGGCGAGCCCGTGCAGCAGTACCTCGGCGGAGCGGGCGCTGGCGTCCTCCCGGATGAACGTCATCGTGCGGTGCCGCATGATGCCCACCCACGCCAGCCCGAACCCGGCCGCCACGATCACGGCCACCCACCACAGCAGCGTCCGCCCGTCGCCGGTGCGCAGCCCGTCGTCGATGGCGCGGGAGACCAGGTAGGGGCGGACCGACAGCCCGACCATCCACACCGTCCCGAACACGCTGCCGCGCAGCACCCGCCACGGCTGGCAGCGGATCAGCCACCAGACGTAGCGCAGTGGCCCCGACGTGTCGGGGACACCGGGCTCGGGGTGGGGGATCCGGGGAGGCACCGACCCAGGCTAGCGACCGCTCTGCCCGCTTACCGCCCCGTTTCGGGCCCCTGCCGGCTGACCTCGATCAAGCTGGCGAACGCCTCGTCGCCGCCGGCCCGGGCGCCGCCGGCGGGCCCGAGGGCTCCCGCCGGCGGCGAGGGGTCGATCAGCCGACCCCGACGTGGCGGGTCGGCGGGCGCGTCACAGCACGGCGCACGGGGTGCCGTTGAGGGTGAACGCGGTGGGCAGGACGTTCGGGCCGGCGTACGCGCCCACGAAGCCGGCGCTCGTGCTGCCCCCGCCGCCGGCGATCTTCGGGTTGTCGGCGGTGTTGGTGACCGTCACGGTCCGGCCGCTCTGCGCCCAGGTGGCGCTCCAGCCGCTGTCCACCCGCTGCCAGGTGGTCGGCCAGGTGAAGGTGAGCGTCCAGCCGTCGATCGGGTGCGTGCCGTTGTTGACGATGTCGACGGTGCCGACGTACCCGTTGCCCCAGTCGTTGGTGTCGCGCAGGCGCACGCCGCACGTGCTCTCCGCCGGTCCGGCGGTGGAGAAGGTGACCGGCGGCGACGACCAGGAGAGCCGGCCGGCGCCGTCGCGGGCCAGCACGTTGAGGGTGTAGCGGGTGCCCGGCACGAGGTTGCCGACCGCGAACGAGGACGCGGTGGTCTCGCCGAGCTGCTCGCTGACCGCGCCGTTCTGGCGGTACACCTCGTACTTGAGGGGCCCGCCGGCTGCGGGGGGCAGCGCGGGCCAGGAGACCGTCGCGCCCCGGTCGGTGACGTCGGCGACGGTGGGCTGCGCGGGCGCGCCCGGCGCCCCGGTGACGACCGCGTCCGGGCGCAGCACGAGGGTGGTCAGCGAGTACGGCGGCAGGGTGCGGCTGGTCGCGCTGCCGGACTGGCTGGTGGCGACGGCGGTGGCGCCGTTGGTGAGGGTGTGCACGGTGGGCGCGGCGGCCGACGGGGCGAAGCCGGCGTAGTCGATGGTGACCGGGCGGGCGTTGTCCGGGTCCTTGTTGACCAGCATGACCGCGAGGTCCCCGTTGGGCCGGCGCACGGCGTGCGCGGTGACCAGCGCCTCGCTCGTGCCGGCCCGGACGAACTGGCCGCCGTCGCCGGCGAGCAGGTTCATCATGGACAGCCCGTGGTACGGGGCGAACGGCGTGTTCAGCGGCGGCTCGCACACCGTGCCGTCGGTGGTGCAGCCGCCGCTGGAGAGCATCCCGTAGTCGCCGTAGTCGGTGTGGCCGGCCACCTCGGAGACCGTGCCGATGCCGTTGTGCACGTTCCACCACTGGACCGTGAACACTCCGTTCTCCAACAGCTCGCTGTACGCGTCGGCGAGGAAGAGCGCGCCCGGCTGGGTGTTCTGGCCCGTGCCGACGTTCAGCTCGGTGAAGCTCATGCCGATGCGGGCGGCGTTCGGCCCCGCGTACCGGGCGATCTGCTGGCGTAGCAGGTGGGCCGCCTCGTCGATGTGGGCGGTGCGCTCCAGCGACTCGGCGGCGGTGCCGCCCGGGTACCAGTGCACGTCCACGAAGTCGATCTTCGGCCCGGCGATCGACAGCACCGCCTGGTTCCACGGGCCGGGGTCGGAGCCGGCGGTGATCCCGTCCGGCCAGTTGCCCGGCATGGTCAGCACCGCGCCGACCTTGATGGTCGGGTCGACCGCCTTCATCGCGTCGGCGTACTCGACGACCAGGTTCGCATAGTACGTCGCGCTCTTGTCCGGGTGGTTGTCTGCCTCCCAGCCCGAGCCGTAGTGGCCGTTGCCGTAGTTCTCGTTGCCGATCGTCCAGTACTTCGCGCCGTACTTCTTGGTGACGTTGGCGTACCGCACCCAGTCGGCGGCCTCGGCCGGGGTGCCGGTGCCGTAGTTCGCGATGATCATCGGCTGGGCGCCGACCCGTTTCGCCCCGGCCATGAAGGTGTCGAAGTCGGTGTTCGGGGCCACGTACCCGCCGGGCGCGGTGTGGTCCTTCCAGTGGTAGATGTCGGCGTACGAGCCGCCCGGGTAGCGCAGCATCTGGACGCCGGCCGCGCGCAGCAGGTCCGACGTCTCGTTCGTGCCCAGGTTCGTGTCCCAGATGGCGTGGTTGACGCCCAGCGCGGTGTTCGGCACGCCGGCCAGCCCCGCCTTGGCGTTGACGGTGACGGCGACCGGGTCGACGGCCGCGCCGACGGCCGGGGGGCTGATCGCGGCGAGGGCACCGGCGGCGAGCAGCGCGCTCGCCGCGAGGGCCGTCCAGCGGCGTCGGCCGGGCCGCGCCGGGCGCGGCGGTGGGGTGTGACGCGGATACCCGTACGTGCTCGGGTTGTTCATGCGGTTCCTTCGTTGACCACGGGCAGAGCCCCGCCGGGTCGGCCGGCGGGCTCTGGGACGGACTGATCTGGCGTTGGTCGCAGATGTCGTCGTCCCCCGGGAGGCCGCGCCGGCCACCGGTTGCCCATTGGACGACGGTCAGCCCCGCGCGCGGCTGGTCATCGACGCACAAGAATCTCACGGCGGTGCCCGGATGCTCAAGGCGTTGCCGTCCGGCGTGGCGGGCCGGCGCTGGTGTTTGTCCCGGGCGGCCGAGTCAGCGCGGCGACGCGTACGCCAGGGGCAGCGGCGTGGGCTGTCCCTCCCACGTGCCCGTCAGTCGCGCCCCGGGCAGGCCGGGATCGTCGCCGACCCGCCGCAGGACGGCCAGTTCGACGGAGCCGGTGACGATGCGGGTCGGGTCGCCGTCGTCGACCCGGTCGACCGCGCCGATCCCCGGCACGCCGGCCAGGCCCGCCCCGTCGACCGCGATCCCCATGCTCGGCGCCCGCTCCTCGCGCCGGCCGTCCACCTCGAAGTGCTCCCGCGCCTGGCCGGTGCCGGCGAGGATCGCCCCGGCCAGGGCCGCCGCGTAGACGGGGTCGCCGCAGGCGTCGTACACCCAGCGTCGCCCCAGCACCGAGTGCTCGCAGGTGCCGACGAGCCACGCCTCGGCCCCGCCCAGCGGCGCGCCCCGGTAGGTCAGCGGCACCTGGTGCACGGGCCCGCGGCCGGCCCGCACCAGCAGCGTCTCGATCCCCACCTCGCCGGCGGGATCGTCGAAGCGGTACGCCGCGACGCGCTCGACGCCGGCGTCGGTGTCCCCCAGGAACCACGCACGACGGGGCAGCCAGGCCGACAGGAGTTCGAGCTTCGTGGGGCGGATCTCCGCCCGGTGCAGCAGCGCCATCACCGGATCATAGGCAACCCGCCGCCGCGTACGCCCGGGCGCAGCGGTGGCGGGTTGTCGCCGCGTGGCAGCCTCGTACGCGTGAGTACGCTGGTTGCACAACTTCCCGCGCTCCTGGGCGTCCTGCTCGGCACCCTCGGCACCGTGCTGGCGACCACAGTGGCCGATCGGGGCAGATGGAGACGCAGCCAGGGCGTGCGGTGGGACGAGCGCCGGCTCGACGCGTACGCCCAGTTCGCCCGGGTGGTCAAGGAGATTCAGGCGGTATCGGTCCGGGCGCTCGCCGACGCGCCGGGGGACGCCTACCCGGCGGGAGCGGACCGCGACGCCGCGCTCGCCCGACTGGCCGACGCGGATGTCCGGCACACTCTGGCCTGGGAGGACGTCCTGCTGCTCGGGGACGCTGCGACGGTTCGCGCCGCCCGAAACTGGCGGGACGCGGTCTGGGCCGTCGAGAACCTCGCCCGGGGCCTCGCCAGGGACGACAGGTCCCTGGCCGACCTGCTGCACCGCGCCAACGACGGACGCGACGCGTTCTACCTGGCGGCCCGTGACAGCCTGGGGGTGCGGGGCGGCTCCGTGGCGCAGTCCGACTTCCTGCGGCAGCGACTCGAAGCCGGCCGGTGAGCCGTCCCACCCGTGTTGATCAAGAGGCACCCCTCGCCGTGACTGGTTCAAGTCGTCCCGCAGCTCCGACAACGCCAACTGCGTCGAGGTGCGGCTCGGCGGTGGCGCGGTCGGCGTACGCGACTCCAAGGACGTCGCGGGCCCGGCCCTGGCCTTCGCCGGGGCGGCGTGGGGGAGCTTCGCGGCCGCGTTGAAGGCGGGCCCCGCCCGTTCGCGCTTCGACGGATGCGCGACACCGGCGTGGCAGACTTTACAACGAAAACCGTTTCCAACAAGATGTACGCGGCCGCCACCGCAACAGGACGGGAGTCGTTGATGGGTCACCTGCTGGTCATCGAGAGCTGGGTGGGCGCGATGAGCGCCCTGCTGCCGAGGGCGATCCGGGAGGACGGCCACCGGTTCACGTTCCTCACCCGCGACCTGCACCACTATCTGCGGGCGACGCCACCCGGCGAGGTCCACCCGTTGCTCGCCGCCGACAACGTGGTCACCGCCGAGACCAACGAACCGGCGGCGCTCGCCGAGCACGTCGCCCGGCTGCACGCCGCCCTGCGCTTCGACGGGGTGCTCACCTCCTGCGACTACTACCTGCACACCGCCGCCGAGGTCGCCGCCCACCTCGGGCTGCCCGGCCCGGATCCGGCGGCCGTGCGCCGCGCGTACCGCAAGGACCTGGCCCGCGAGGCGATGCGCCGGGCGGGCCTGCCCGGGCCGGCGTTCGCGGTCACCGACGGCTGGGCGGACACCGTGGCCGCCGCCGAGCGGCTCGGCTTCCCGCTGGTGGTCAAGCCCGTCGACCTGTGCGCCGGGATGTACGTGCGCGCCGTCGCCGACGCCGCGCAGCTGCGGGCGGCGTACGACGCGATGGCCGGCTTCGGCGTCAACGCCCGCCGGCAGCCCCGGGTGCCACTGGTGCTGCTGGAGGAGCTGCTCACCGGCCCGGAGGTGAGCGTCGAGACGGTCACCTGCGACGGCGTCACCACGGTCGTCGGGGTCACCGACAAGAGCCTCGCCGGCGCGCCCGCGTTCGTCGAGAGCGGGCACATGTTCCCCGCCGACCTGCCCGACGGCGACGCCCGCGCGGCCGCCGACACCGCCGTCGCCGCGCTCGCCGCCGTCGGCCTCACCCACGGCGTCGCCCACACCGAGCTGCGCCTGACCCCGGCCGGCCCCCGCGTGGTCGAGGTCAACCCCCGGCCCGCCGGCAACCAGATCACCGAACTCGTCCGCCGGGTCACCGGCATCGACCTGCCGATGGCGTACGCCCGGCTCGCCCTCGGCGAGCGCCCCGACACCACGCCGGTCGACACCGGGGTACGCAGCGCCGCGATCGCGTTCCTGCTGCCGCCCAGGGCCGGCACCGTCGACGCGGTCACCGGCACCGACCGGCTGGCCGGCGATGCGTCCGTCGTGGACTGGGCGGTCAAGCCCGCCGGGCACCGCACCGGCGACGCCAGCAGCAACAACACCTACCTCGGCCACGTCATGACCGTCGACACCGAGGGGCCGGGCGCCCGGGCCCGCGCCGAGGGACTGGTCGCCGCCCTCGACGTCCGGTACGCCGACCAGCTCGCCGGGGTCGCCGCGTGACCGCCCCGCCCGCCGGCCCCGCCGTCACCGCGGCAGCCCACGACAGCCTCGACGACCTGATGACGGCGGTGCTCGCCGGCCGGCTCGGCCCCGACCCGGCGGGGGAGCGGGTCAGCGTCGGGTTCGTCACCCGACAGGGTGCCCGGCACGCCGGCCGCGCCCGGGGCTACCGCAACCACGTGCTCAGCCTGCGGGTCGGTGCCGCCGTCGGCTCCTGCGCCGTGGAGCCCGGCGAGCTGCCCGACGACGTCGCGTACGACTGCGTGGGCGGCACCGTGGCGCGGCTGCTGGCCCACCCGAGCCTGCCGGTGCGGGTCGCCGCGCTCGACGCGTACCTGATGGGGGTGCGCCCGCACGCGGGCGCGGCGACCGACGTGGTGACCGTGCCCGCCGGGACGTCGCTGGCCAAGTCGGCCGCCCGCGCCGCCGCCGTGGTCGACCTGCTCCCCGTCGAGCCCGGGCGCACCGTGCTGGTCGTCGGCGTGGTCAACTCCCTGCTCGACGAGCTGCGCCGGCGCGGCCTGCGCTACCTGCCGTGCGACCTGGCCGGCGGGCGCACCGAGTGGGACGAGCCCTGCCTGCCCGACGCGGCGGCGCTGCTGGAGGGCTGCGACGCGATCCTCGCCTCCGGCATGACCCTGGGCAACGGCACCTTCGCGCCGCTGCTGGGCCACGCCCGGGCGACCGGCGTCCCGCTGGTGGCGTTCGCCCAGTCCGGCAGCGCGGTGCTGCCGTGGTTCCTCGGCGCCGGGCTGACCGCCGTGTCGGCGGAGCCGTACCCGTTCTTCTGGCTCGACGGCGGCCCCACGCCGATCTACCGCTACCGCGCCGACCGGGAGGGCCGATGACCGCGCCGCAGCTGCTCAACCTGGTCGGCGGCACGCCGGTGGTCCTCGTGGACGCCCCGCTGCCGCACCCGCACCCCGGCTTCCGGGCCAAGGTGGAGTGCCTGAGCCCCGGCGGGATGAAGGCCCGCGCCGCCGTGTCCATGCTGGTCGGGGCGCGCTCGCGCGGTGAGCTGGCCCCGGGGGTCCCGGTGGTGGAGTCGACCAGCGGCACCATGGGCGTCGGCCTCGCGTTCGCCGGGCAGGCCCTCGGCCACCCGGTGGTGCTGGTCGTCGACCGGGAGCTGGAGCCGTCCATGCGGGCGCTGCTGCGCGCCCACGGGGCCCGGCTGGAGGTGGTGGACGCACCGCACCCGGTCGGCGGCTGGCAGCAGGCCCGCCTGGACCGGCTGCGCCGGGTCCGGGCCGCGCTGCCCGGGGCGTACTGGCCCGACCAGTACCACAACCCCGACAACGCGGCCGGCTACGCCGGGCTCGCCGAGGAGATCGTCGCCCAGGTCGACGCCGTGGACACGCTGGTGTGCAGCGTCGGCACCGGCGGGCACAGCGCAGGCCTGGCCCGCGCGCTGCGCCGGCACTGGCCCCGGCTGCGCCTGGTCGGCGTGGACACCGTCGGCTCCACCATCTTCGGCCAGCCCGCCCGCGCCCGGCTGATGCGCGGCCTCGGCAGCAGCATCCACCCCCGCAACGTCGACTACGCCGCCTTCGACGAGGTGCACTGGGTCGGCCCGGCCGAGGCCGTGGAGACCTGCCGGCGGCTGGCCCGGCACGCGTTCGTCACCGGCGGGTGGAGCACCGGCGCGACCGCCCGGGTCGCCGCCTGGGCGGCCCGGACCCAGCCCGGCGCGCGGGTCCTCGCCGTCTTCCCCGACGGCCCGCACCGCTACCTCGACTCCATCTTCGACGACGAGTACTGCGCGGTGCGGGGGCTGCTCGGCCCCACCCGGGGCCACCCCGTCGAGATACCCCACCCCCGGGCGGTGGAGGTCACCCGGTGGAGCCGGTGCCGCACCGTCATCGACCCGCACCGCCGGACCGCCGAGCCGGCCCGAGGACAGCGGGTGCCGGCATGATCCTCGACTGGCGGGTCTACCCGCTGCCGCTCGCCGAGCCGCTGCGCATCTCCCGGTCGGTCATGGCCCGCCGCGACGCGGTGGCCGTGCGGCTGACCCACGACGGCGTCACCGGCCACGGCGAGGTCGTCACCAGCACGTACCAGCGCCTCGACCTGGGCCGCATCGACGAGGCGCTGACCGCGCTGCGCCCCCGGGTGACCGGGCACGCCGACCCGGAGGCGCTGCGCGCCGACCTGCCGGCGCTGGCCGCCGCGCTGCCCGAGGTGCCGGGGGTGCTGGGCGCGCTCGACGCCGCCGTGCACGACCTCGTCGGGCAGCGCGCCGGTGTGCCCGTCTGGCGGCTCGTCGACGCCCCCGCGCGGGCCACGGCCGCGACCGCGTACACGATCGGGCTGGTGCCGCCCGCCGACGCCGCGGCCGCCGCGCGGCGGCTGGTGGCTGCCGGCTTCACGGTACTGAAGCTCAAGGCCGGGGCGGACGACGACGTCGCCCGGATCACCGCCGTGCGCGCCGCCGCCCCGGCGGCCCGGCTGCTGCTCGACCCCAACGGGGCGTGGACGCCCGAGCGGACCGTCCGGGTCCTCGACGCCGTCGCCGCCTGCGCCGTGGACGCCGTCGAGCAGCCCGTCCCGCCCGGCGACCCGGACGCCCTGGCCTGGATCGGCGCGCGGGTCACGGTGCCCGTCGTCGCCGACGAGGACGTCGCGACCGTCGCCGACGTGCACCGCCTCGCCGGGGCCGTCGCCGGGGTCAACGTCAAGCTCGCCAAGTGTGGCGGGATCACCGCCGCACACCGGCTGATCGTCGCCGCGACCGGGTACGGCATGGATGTCATGCTCGGCTGCCTGGTCGCCAGCACGCTCGGCATCGCCCCGGCGCTGCACCTGGCCGGTCACGCCCGCTGGGTCGACCTCGACGGGCACCTGCTGCTCGCCGACGACCCGTGGACCGGCATCGGCGGCGCCGACGGCACCCTGCGTACCCCCGACGGGCCCGGCCTCGGCGTGCGCCCGGCGCAGGCCGCCCACCCGGCGCAGGCCGCGCACCCCGCGCAGGCCGCGCACCCCGCGCAGGCCGCCCACCCCGCGCAGGCCGCCCACCCGGCGGTGGCCCGATGACCGCGACCTGGACGACGCTGCGCGGCTTCCCACCGGCGATCCGGCTGCTGGTGGTCAACCAGCTCGGGGTCAACGTCGGCTTCTACATGCTGCTGCCCTACCTCGCCGGCTACCTCGCCGACGACCTCGGCCTCTCCGCCGCCGTGATCGGCCTGGTGCTGGGCGTGCGCAACCTCAGCCAGCAGGGGATGTTCCTGCTCGGCGGGTCCGCCTCCGACCGGCTCGGCGCACGCGGGGTGATCATCGCCGGCTGCGCGCTGCGCGCCGTCGGCTTCGGCGTCTTCGCCCTCGGGGTGTCGCTGCCGGCGCTGCTGGCCGCCTCCGTGCTCTCCGGCCTGGCCGGCGCGCTGTTCAACCCGGCGGTGCGGGCCTATCTCGCCCAAGCCGCCCCGGACCGGCGCGCCGAGGCGTTCGCGCTGTTCAACGTGTTCGCCAGCGCCGGGGCCCTGCTCGGGCCGCTGATCGGCAGCGCACTGCTGCTGGTCGACTTCCGGGCCGCCGCCCTCGCCGCGGCCGGCGTGTTCGCGGCGCTGACCGTGGCGCAGGCCCTGGTGCTGCCGCCGCAGCCGGCCCGCAGCAGCGGGCAGAGCGTGCTGGGGGACTGGCGCGAGGCCGTCACCGACCGTCGGTTCCTCGCCTTCACGCTCGCGCTCAGCGCGATGTTCGCCCTCCAGAACCAGCTCTACCTGGTGCTGCCCGTGCAGGCGGAGGAGTCCGGGGGGCATCCGCTGGCCGTGGCGTCGCTGTTCGTCGTCTCCACGGTGGTGACCCTCGCCTGGCAGGTGCCGGTCACCCGCTGGCTGCACCACCGTCTCGCCAGGGGCCCGGCCATCGCGCTCGGCCTGGCGGTGATGGGCGGGGGATTCCTACTGCCGCTTGCGCCGGTCGACGGCCCTGCCGGCCCCGCCCGGCTCGCGCCGGTGCTCGGCGCGGCCGTGCTGCTCGCCGTCGGGGTGATGATCGCCCAGCCGTTCGTGCTGGAGCTGATCCCGGCGTTCGCCCGCGACGGGCTCACCGGCACCTACTTCGGACTGTTCTACCTGGTCTCCGGGGTGGTCGCCGCAGCCGGGACGACCGCCGTCGGCCGCGCCATGGACGACGGGTCCGACGCCGGGGTGCCGGCCGTGGCGTGGTTGCTCTGCGCCGGGCTGGGACTGGCCTCCGCAGCGGCCGTCTGGGCGCTGCACCGCCGGGGCCGGCTCGACCCGGCGCCCGCGCCCGTCGCGTCGGCGGTGCCGGCATGAGCGGGGGAGCCGGCGGCGCCGGGGCCAACCTGCTCACCGACAACCCCGAGCTGTACGAGGCGCAGTTCCCCGACCCGCGGCACGCCGCCGCCGGTTTCGTCGACGACCTGCTGTGCCGTCACGCGCCCCCCGGCCGCCGGCTGCTCGACGTCGGCTGCGGCACCGGCCGCGACGCCGGGCGGCTCGCGCAGCTCGGCTGGGCGGCCACGGGCATCGACACGTCGACGGCGATGCTCGCCCACGCCCGCCGCCGGCACCCCCGGGTCCGGTTCGTGGCCGCCGACATGCGCGGCTTCGACCTCGACGCCCGGTTCGACGTGGTGACCTGCCTGGACAGCGCGATGCTCTACTGCCACACCAACGCCGACCTCACCGCGTTCCTGGCCCGCTGCCGGGCGCACCTGACCCCGGGCGGGCTGCTGCTGGCCGAGATGCGCAACGGCGCGTTCTTCCTCGGCAACACCGAACTGCTCGACGGCACGTCGGTGCGCACCGTGACGTGGCGCGGCATCGCGTACACGTCGCGGACCCGGCTGTGGATCGACC
Source organism: Micromonospora sp. NPDC057141 (assembly GCF_042670805.1). Lineage (NCBI taxonomy): Bacteria > Bacillati > Actinomycetota > Actinomycetes > Micromonosporales > Micromonosporaceae > Micromonospora > Micromonospora sp. NPDC057141. Next base: position 14,593 of record NZ_JBHUVA010000070.1, read on the forward strand.
ACGCGGAGCAGCTGCTGCGCCGGGAGCGCGCCTGGACCTGGCCCGGTGGGCCCGAGCCGCTGGTGCAGACCTCGGCCTGGCGGCTGCTGTTCCCCCAGGAACTGCGGCACCTGCTCGACACCGCCGGCTTCGATGTGCTGACGTTGTTCGATGGACCGGGTCCGCGTACCGAACCGCCGTGGCGGCCCGACGCGGCGCTGTCCACCGCGCTGCGCGGCGACCGGCTGCACCTGGTGGCCCGCCGCCGACCCGACCCGGCCTGACCCGCCGGCCGACACCGCTGCCGGCCCGCCCTCACCCCTGCCGCGCCGGGCCGGCCCGACCGGCCCGCGCGCGCCCCGACATCCCACCTCCCGGAGGACACCCCCATGACATCCGCCATCCCCACCCCCGCCGCCCGACTGACCCGGCGCGGCCTGCTCGGCGGCGCCGCCGCCGTGTCGGCCACCCTGCTGACCGGGTGCGGCGCCGACGCCGCCCCCGACACCGCCTCCGACCAGCCTCGCCGGGGCGGGCGACTGCGTGCCGTGTTCGCCGGCGGCGGCGCGCAGGAGACCCTCGACCCCCACCTGGCGAACCTGTTCAACGAGGCGTCCCGGGCCAAGGCCATGTTCGACAAGCTCGCCGACTACGGCCCCGACGTGTCGATCCGGCCCCGCCTGGCCAGCGGGTGGGAGCCCAACGCCGACCTCACCCGGTGGCGGATCACCCTGCGCGAGGCCACCTTCCACGACGGCCGCCCCGTGCGGGCCGCCGACGTGCTGTACAGCTACGCCCGGATCACCGACCCGAAGCGCGCCTTCCGGGCCAGGGCCAGCCTGGAGCTGATCGACCTGCGCGCCAGCCGGGCGATCGACGACCGGACCGTCGAACTCGCGCTGCGCCGGCCGTTCGCCGAGTTCCCCAACGTCCTGGCGGCCTTCGGCGCGTACGTGGTGCCCGAGGGGGCCGACGCCTTCGACCGGCCCGTCGGCTCCGGCCCGTTCACCTTCGGCTCGTTCCAACCGGGCCGGTCCCTGCTGCTCAACCGGTACGCCGACCACTGGGACGGCGCACCGCACCTGGGCGAGCTGGAGTATCTCATCGCCAACGAGGAGTCCGCCCGGATCAACGCGCTGCTCGGCGGGCAGGCCGACTACGCGCACGACGTCACCCCCACCACCGCCCGCACCTACGCCGGCGACGCGCGGGTGCAGATCACCCGGATGGCCAACAGCACCATGCAGGCCCTCGCCATGAAGGTCGACCGGCCGCCGTTCGACAACCGGGACCTGCGCGAGGCGATGTTCCTGCTCACCGACCGCCAGCAGCTCGTCGACACCGTCCTGTCCGGCGCCGGCCAGGTCGGCAACGACCTTTACGGCAAGGGCTACCAGCACTACGCCGACGACATCGCCCAGCGCGTTCCCGACCTCGACCGGGCCCGCTTCCTCGTCGACCGGGCCGGCGCCCGGGGGCTGCGGATCCCGCTGGACACCGCCCCCGTGGCCAGCGGCTTCGTGGAGACCGCGAGCGTCTTCGCCGAGCAGGCCCGGCAGGTCGGGCTGACCGTCGAGGCGCGCAGCGGCAACAAGGACACCTACTGGAAGGACATCCTGACGGGCGGGGTGCTCGCCTGCTACCGTTCGGGAGCCATGCCCATCGAGACTCATGTATCCCAGCGGCTGCTGAGCACGTCCACCACGAACGCCACCCGGTGGCAGCGCCCCGACTTCGACGCGCTCTACGCCCGCGCCGTGTCCAGCGCCGACGAGCAGACCCGCCGGCAGGCGTACGGCGACATGCAGCGCGTCCTGCACGCCGAGGGCGGCTTCCTGGTCTGGGGCTTCGCCGACTTCCTCGTGGCGACCAGCCCCCGGGTCGGCGGGGTGTCCGCCGCCGCCCCGGCCAACACCCTCGACTGGGCGCGCTTCGACAAGGTCTGGCTGGGTTGAGCCTGCCCCGCTACGCCGCCCGGCGGGCCCTGATCGGGGCCGGGCAGGTCGTCGGCGTCGCCACCGTCGTGTTCGTCCTCACCGAGGCGCTGCCCGGGGACGCCGCCGTGGTGATCGCCGGCGACCAGCCCGACCCGGCGCGCATCGCCCTCCTGCGCGACCAGCTCGACCTGGACCGGCCCGCCTGGCAGCGGTACCTGGACTGGCTCGCCGACCTGGCCGCCGGCGACCTCGGCGTCTCCCTGGTCTCCCAGCGGCCGGTCGCCGGGGTCCTCGCCGCGGGCGCCGCGCCCACCGTGCTGCTCGCCGCCGCGACCCTGCTGCTGCTCGTCCCGCTCTCCGTCGGGCTCGGGGCGCTCGCGGCACGGCGCGAGGGCGGTCGCCTCGACCGGGCGCTGTCCACCACCGCCGTCGGCCTGTACGCGGTGCCGGAGTTCGCCCTGGCCCTGCTGCTCGTCGCGGTGTTCGGCATTCGGCTGGCCTGGTTCCCGCCCACCGCCGTCGGCACCGGAGGCGACCTGCTGTCCCGGCCCGCCGTGCTGGTGCTGCCCCTGGCGGTGCTGCTGGCCCGGCCGTTCTGCTCGCTGAGCCGGCTGACCCGCGCCGGCATGATCGAGGCGATGCGCGCGGAGCACGTCGCGCACGCCCGGCGGCTCGGCGTGCCCGAGCGCCGGCTGCGTCTGGTCCACGCCCTGCCCAACGCCCTCGCGCCCGTCGCCCAGCAGCTCGCCCGCACCACCGACTGGCTGCTCGGCGGGGTGATCGTCGTGGAGGCGGTGTTCGTCATCCCCGGCCTGGGCACCGCCCTGGTCGACGCGGTGACCGCCCGCGACGTCCCCACCGTGCAGGGGCTGTGCGTGCTGGTCGCCGTGACCGCGGTGACGGTGAACCTCGTCGCCGACCTGGTGGCGTTCCGGCTCGCCCCGCGCGCCGGGGTGGCCGCGTGAGCCCGGCCGGTCGGCGCCACCGCACTCGGGGTCGGCTGCGCCTCGCCGTCGGCGTCGCGCTGCTCGCCGTACCCCTGCTGGTCGCCGTGGTGGGGCCGGCCCTGGCCGGCGACGCGGCGACGCGCGGGCGGCCGTTCGACCCCGGCGGCGCGTTCGGCACCGACTTCGTCGGGCGCGACGTGCTGCGCCAGGTGCTGCTCGGTGGGCGTTCCGTGGTCGGCGTGGCGCTCGCCGCGACCGCCCTGGCCTACCTGGTGGGGGCGCCGTTGGGGCTGCTCGCCGCGCTGACCCGCCGCCGGTGGGTCGACGAGCTGGTCATGCGCCCGCTGGACCTGCTGCTCGCCGTGCCCTCGCTGATCCTGCTGATCCTGCTGGCGGCCACCGCGCCGCGCGGGCCGGCCACCCTGGTCGGCATCGTCGCGCTGATCGGCCTGCCCGAGGTCGCCCGGATCAGCCGCGCCGCGGCGCTGCCGCTGGCGCACGGCACGGCCATGGAGGCGATGCGGCTGTACCGGGAGACGTGGTGGCGGCGCGCCGTCGGCCACGTCGTGACCGGCAGCCGGCGGGTGCTGCTCGCCGACGCGGGCGTGCGGTTCATCGGCGCGCTGTACCTCGTGGCCACGGCCAGCTTCCTCGGCGTCGGCGTCGCCCCCGACGCCGCCGACTGGGCGGTCATGGTGGACCGCAACCGTGCCGGGCTGCTGTTGCAACCCTGGTCGGTGCTGGCGCCCGCCGCGCTCCTCGTCGCCCTCGCCGTCGGCGTCAACCTCGTCGCCGACCGGCTGCTCGCCGCCCACGACGGTGCCGCCCACGACGGTGCCGCCCACGACGGTGCCGTGCGCGACGGTGCCGTGCGCGACGAGGCATCCCGTGGCGGTGCTGTCAGCGACGGTGCCTCCCGTGACGGGGTTCCCCGCCGCGCCGCGCCGGGGCCGCGCGTCCCCGCCGCCCGAGCGCCTCTCGACGACGGGGTCGCCGTGCCGGCCGTCGACGGTGCCGCCGCCGGATGCACGCCGGCGTCCCCGGTGGACGCCTGCCCGGTCCGGGTGGCCGGCCTCGGTGCGGAGGTCGCCGGGCGTCGCCTGCTCGCCGGGGTCTCGTTCACGGTGGCGGCGGGGGAGGTGCTCGCCCTCGTCGGCCGGTCCGGCAGCGGCAAGACCACCGCCGGCCGTGCGCTGTTGGGGGAGGCCGGCCCCGGCGTACGGCTCATCGGCCGGGTGCAGGTGGCCGGGCGTCCCGTGTCCCCGGCGACCCCACCGCCCCCGGGCTCCGTCGGATACGTCCCGCAGCAGCCGTCGGCGGCGCTCAACCCCGTCCGCCGGGTCGGCGCGGTGCTGCGCGAGGTCGCGGTGCGCCACGCCCCGCCGGTGCAGCAGGCACCCGACGGCCTGCCGGGCGACGAGGCGGTGGCCCGCGAGGCGGCTGCCCGGCGTTCGGTGGTTCGGCGGGCGGTGGTTCGGCGGGCGGTGGCCGACGTGTTGGCCCGCGTCGACCTGCCCGCCGACCGGGAGTTCCTGCGGCGCTTCCCGCACCAGCTCTCCGGCGGCCAGCAGCAGCGCCTCGTCATCGCCCACGCGCTGTTGGCCAGGGCGCGCGTCCTGGTCGCCGACGAGCCGACCACCGGGCAGGACAGCCTCACCCGCCGCGACGTCGCACACGAGCTGCGTGCCCTCGCCGACGCCGGGATGGCGGTGGTGCTGCTCAGCCACGACCTGCACCTGGTGCGCGCCGTGGCCGACCGGCTGGTCGTCCTGGACGCCGGTGCGGTCGTCGAGGCCGGCCCGACGGCCGAGGTGCTCGCGGCGCCCCGGGACGAGCGTACACGCCGCCTGCTCGCCGCCGCCCCGGCCGCGCCGCGCACCGCCGCCCCGCCCGGAGCACCGGCGCTGCACGTGACCGATCTGATCGCCACCCACCGCGCCGGCGCCCGCCGCCGTACCGTGCTGCGCGGGGTCACCACCGCCGTCGCCCCCGGCGGGTGCCTCGCCGTGGTCGGCCGCTCCGGCAGCGGCAAGACGACGCTCGCCCGCTGCGTCGCCGGGCTGCACCCGCCGCGCGGCGGAACGGTCGGCCTCGGCGGCCGACCGCTGGCCGGGACCCTCGACCGGCGAACCCGCGCGGACCTCGCCGCCGTCCAGTACGTCTTCCAGGACGCCCGGGCCAGCTTCCACCCCCACCGGTCGGTGCTGGAGCAGGTGTCCCGGGCCGCCGTGCGGCTGCGCGCCCTGCCGCCGGCCCGGGCCCGCGACGCCGCGCGCCGCGTCCTCGGTGAGGTCGGGCTCGAGGCGGACGTCGTCGCGCGTCGACCCGACCGGCTCTCCGGCGGTGAGCTGCAACGCGCCGCCCTGGCCCGGGCGCTGCTGGCCGAGCCCCGCGTGGTGATCTGCGACGAGATCACCTCGGGGCTGGACACGGTCAGCCGGGACCGGATCGTGGCCCTCGTCGACCGGCTGCGCCGCACCCACGGGCTGGCCCTCGTGGTGATCAGCCACGACCGCGACGTCGTCGCCCGCCTCGCCGACCACGTCGTCGTCCTGGACGCGGGGCGGATCGTCGAGGCCGGGCCCGCGCCCGACCTGCTCACCACCGCCCGGCACCCGCTGACCCGGGCGCTGCTGCACCCGTCCGAGGTCGGGATCGGGCGGTGACACCACCGGGCGCGGCCGGCGGTCGGGTGCCGGGGTCAGGCGGAGTCGGAGCGGCCGGTGGTGGCCGCGACGAGGACGACGCCGACCCCGGCCACCCCCGCCTGCACGATCACGTCGACCAGGCGGAACCCCTGGCCGTCCGCACCGGCGAGGCGGGCGACGACGCTGCCGGCCAGGGCGGCGACCACACCGACGACGAGGGGCAGCCACAGCGGCGCGCTCCGGCGGCCCGGCACGGCGAGCCGGCCGAGCGCCCCCACCACGAGCCCGACGACGACGGCGCTGACCAGCACTGCGACGGTCATGCCCGCTGCGCCGACGGGCGGGCACCCACCTGGCCGGCCGATGCCGGGCGACGGCTGCCACCCCCGTCGCCCGGCACGACCGCCCGGCCGACCGGCGGTGCCACCGGGCCGGGCCGCTCGGGGGACCCGGCCGCCGCGTCGCCGACGACGATCGGCAGCACCTGGTCCAGTCGGGCCGTCTGCAGGATGCGCCGGATCCGGGGGTTCGGGTCGCGTACGGTGAGCACCGCGTCGGCGCGGGTCAGCCGCCGGTGCACCTCCAGCAGGAACCCGATGGCGGCGGCGTCGACGTGCCGGCAGGCGGACAGGTCCACCACGACCTGGGCGGGACGCAGCGCGAGCAGCCGGTCGAACACGGCGCCGGTCTCCGGCAGGCAGGCCAGGTCGAACCCGGTCACGGCCACCTCGACCAGGGGGATCGTGCACTCCCGGCGTGCCAGTGGCGTCGTCACGGCCGTACCCCTCTCCTTCGCCCGACCGGTCCCCGCCACCGTGCCGGCCGGGGTTGGCGGGCACCGCGCGGACGTGTGTCAGTTGCGTGACAAATTCGTCGCACGCGGGGCACGATTGGCCGCCGGGCAACGGCCTTGGGGATGATGCCGTGATGACGGCCGTACTGGTGATCGAGGACGACGACCGCATCCGGCTGGCGCTGCTGCTCGCACTGGAGGACGAGGGCTACGACGCCCGGGGCGCGGCGACCGCCGAGGAGGGGCTGCGCGCCCAGCGCCGCGACCCCGCCGACTACGTCCTGGTCGACCTGATGCTGCCCGGGCTCGACGGCTTCGAGTGCATCCGCCAGCTGCGCCGCGACGACGACGTGCCGATCGTGGTGGTGAGCGCCCGTGACGACACCCACGACATCGTCGCCGCCCTGGAGGCCGGCGCGGACGACTACCTGGTCAAGCCGGTGGCGATCAAGGAACTCACCGCCCGCCTGCGGGCCCTGCGCCGCCGCGCCCGCGCCGCCGTCCCGGCCGCGACCGAGCCGGTGCCGGTCCTCGCGTTCGGTGAGCTGGAGGTCAGCCCCGAGGCGGGCGAGGTGCGCCGGGCCGGGCAGCGGGTGCCGGTGACCCGCACCGAGTTCCGGCTGCTGTGCGAGCTGGCCGAGCACGCCGGCCGGGTGCTGTCGCGCCAGCAGTTGCTGCAGCGGGTCTGGGGCTACGACACCGGCGACGAGCGGCTGGTCGACGTGCACGTCGGCCGGCTGCGGCAGAAGATCGAGTCGGACCCGGCCAACCCCGAGCACCTGGTGACCCTGCGCGGGCTCGGCTACAAGCTGCGCCGATGATCGCGCTGCGCCGGACGGCCCGGCTCCGCCTCGGCCTGCGTGCCCGGGTCATGGCCGCGTTCGCCCTGGGCGCGTTGCTGCTGGCCGCGTCGATGGCCCTGATCTCGTACGAGCTGACCCGCCAGTCGCTGATCGACGAACGGGAACGCACCGCCGTGCGGGCCGCGTACTTCGACGCCACCGTGGTGCGCAGCGGCCTGGACACCGACGCCCCCGACGTGGTGGAGGTGCTACGGTCACTGGACACCGGCAGCAGCAGGCGGGCGCTGCTGCACCTCGACGGCAGGTGGCACGCCCGCATCGCCGACTCGGGCCTCACCGCGGCCATCCCGCCGGAGCTGCAACAACTCGTCGGCTCGGGGCGGCCGGCCGTGCAGCGGGTCCGGGTCGACGGCCAGACCGCCCTGCTGGTCGGGGTGCCGCTGTCCGGCTCGGCGACGTACTACGAGGTCAACTCGCTGTGGGAGCTGGAACGCACGTTCCAGGCGCTGGCGCTGGCCCTGACGGCGGTGGCCATCATCGTGGCCGGCTCCGGGGCGGCCCTGGGCTGGTACGCGACCCGGCACGGGCTGCGTCCGCTCACGGCGGTCGCGGATGCCGCGGAGAAGATCGCCGCCGGTGACGTCACCGCCCGCCTCGACCCGGCCACCGACCCGGACCTGACCCGGCTGTCCACCTCGTTCAACCACATGGTCGACCAGCTGGCCCGCCGGATCGAGCGGGACCGCCGCTTCGCCGCCGACGTCAGCCACGAGCTGCGCTCGCCGCTGCAGACCCTCGCCGCGGCGGCCAGCGTGCTGCAGCGGCGGCGGGCACACCACGACGAGCGCACCGCCATGGCCGCCGGCCTCGTCGCCGACGAGATCGACCGGTTCCAGCGGTTGGTCAACGACCTCATCGACCTGTCCCGCAGCGACCAGCCCGCCCACCGCGCCCCGGTCGACGTGGCCGACCTGGCCCGGCGGGCCTGCGCCGCCCACGACCTGCCGCCCACGCTGGTCCGCCTCGCGGCCGGCACCCCGGCCACCTGGCGGGTGGAGCGACGCCGCGTCGCGCAGGTGCTCGCCAACCTGCTCGACAACGCGGTGCGCTACGGGGCGGGCCCGGTGGCGGTGCGGCTGTCGCGCGACGGCGACACCGGCGTGATCGAGGTCGACGACGACGGCCCCGGCGTGCCGGTAGAGGACCGCAACGCCATCTTCGACCGCTTCGTCCGTGGCCGGGCCGCCCACGCCCGGGGCACCGGCGACGGGACCGGCCTCGGCCTGGCGCTGGTCGCCCAGCACGCCGCCGCGCACGGCGGTACGGTCGACGTCGGCGACCGCCCCGGCGGGGGCGCACGGTTCCGGGTGGCCCTGCCGGGGAGCCTGCCGGGGAGCCAGGCGTGAGCCGCCGCGCCGCCGCGCGAGCCGTGCTGCTGCTCGCCCTGGCGGCGGCGTGCCCGGTGGCGGCCTGCGGGGTGCCGGCCGAGGACACGCCCCGGGTCGTCGAGGCCCCACCCGGGCCGTTCCCGTCTCCCGCGACGGTCGACGGCCCCGCGCCGGCCGGCCCGGTCACGGTGACGCTCTGCTTCGTGCGGGACGACCGGCTGGTCCCGGTGGACCGGCGGGTAGGCCGCGCCCCCGACGCCGACGCCCAGCTGCGGGACCTGCTCGCCGGCCCCAGTGCCGCCGAGCGGGACAGCGGACTCACCAGCGCGCTGCCGGGGGCGATGAGCGCCGGCGTGGTGGGCGTCGCCGACGGTCAGGCGCGCGTGCGGGTCGACGGGACCGGCGACGACACCGGCCGCAGCGACGAGGTGCTCGCGTTCGGTCAGATCGTCTGCACGCTGGCCGCCCGCGACGACGTCGACGCCGTGGCGTTCCTGCGCGACGGCCGGCCCCTCGGGGTGCCCCGCGGGGACGGTTCGCTCTCCGCGCAGCCGCTGACCCCGACCGACTACGCCGCGCTGGCGGTCATCCGCTGACCGTCCGGTCGCTACGCCGCCGGAGCGCCGAGCGCGTCGAGCCGTTGCGCGGTCTCCCGCAGGCCCACCTCGTCGCCGAGCTCCCGTTGCACCCGCATCGTCGCGCGCAGGTCCGCCGCTGCGGCCGGCGGGTCGCCCAGCCCCTCGTGTGCGGTGGCCCGCAGCCGCAGGACGGCAACGGTGAACTTCTGGTGCCGCAGTTCCTCGTTGAGGCGCAGCGCCTCGTCGGCCAGCTCGATCATGCGTTGCCACTGGCCCAGCCCGCCGTGCAGCTCGATCATCGCCTGCATCGCCGACAGCTGGGTGATCAGCACGATGTGCCGGGGCGGGGCGGTCTCCGGCGTGGTGACGATCTCGATCACCTCGGTGTACGCGGCGAGGGCCTCCTCGTACTGGCCGGCGTCGCGCAGCGCCCGCCCGAGCATCACCAGCGACTGCGGCAGCCCCTGCCAGTCCCGTACCGCCCGGAACAGGGCGATCGACTCCTGCGCGTAGCGCAGCGCGACGTCGAACCGGCCCAGCCGGGCGATCGCGTACGCGCAGTAGAAGCGGGCCCAGCCCTGCTGGTCCTCGTCGCCCGCCCGGCGGGCGTGCTCGTAGGCCAGCTCGGCCTGGCGCAGCCCCTCCTCCGGCTCGTTGCGGGGGTAGATGTACGCCCAGGCCAGGTAGCCCCGGTGGACCGCCCGCAGGTGGTCGTCGTCGAGCTGGTCGGCGGCGGCGCCGGACAGCTCGAACACCTCCGCCCAGTGCTCCCAGTGCGCCCACAGGTCGGAGAACCAGTGCAGGGACTCGGCGACGTCGACGACCCGCTGGTGGGCGCCCTCGGCGGCGGCCCGGCGCAGGGCAGGCAGCCAGTTCTCGCCCTCGGCCTGGAGCCATTCGCGGGCGGTGTCGGCCGAGTCCAGCTCGACCCACCGGGTTGCGTCGGGCGCGGGAGCGCCGTACGCGGGCTCGAACCACCGGCCGGCGACGATCGTCGTGTCGAGCAGCCAGTCCGCCGCGCGGCGGTGCGCGTTCGCCCGGTCCTGGGCGGACTCCTCCCGCTCCAGTTCCCCCTGTGCGTAGAGGCGCAGCAGGTCGTGCAGGAAGAACCGCCCGTCGCCGCCCTGCTGGAGCAGGCCCAGGTCGATCAGCTCGTCGAGGGCGTCCTCGGTGCGCGCCGGCGTCTCCTCCACCAGCACGGCGGCCAGCTCCACCGTCGTGGTGGGGCCGGGCACGGCCGCGAGCCGCCGGAACAGCCGCCGACCGATGCCGGAGAGCTGCTGGTACGACAGCGCGAACGCCGCCTTCACCTGAAGGTCGCCGACGGCGAGCGCGTCGAGCCGGTGCTCGTGCGCGGACAGCCGGCTGACCAGGTCGTGGGCCGTCCAGGCGGGGCGGCTGGCCAGCCGGTTGCCGGCGATCCGCAGTGCCAGCGGCACGTGGGCGCACAGCCGGGCGAGCTGGCGCAGCCCGTCGGCGTCCCCGGGCCGGTGCGTGACGATCCCGGCGAGCAGTGCGACGGACGCGGCCTCCGGCAGCGGCTCCAACAGCAGCCGGTGCACGCCCTCGAGGCCGCCGAGCGTGCGTCGGCTGGTCACCACCACCGCCGCCGGGCCCTCCGCCGGCAGGGCCGGGCGCACCTGCGCCTCGTTGGCGGCGTTGTCCAGCACCACCAGGATCCGGCGCTCCCCGACGACGGTGCGCCACAACGCGGCGGCGTCGTCGACGTCCCGGGGGGCCGGCCCGGCACCCGGCTCGACGGCGTGCACGAGCCGGTCGAGCACCGCCGTGGGGGTGAGCGGCCGGGCGTCGAGCCCCCGCAGGTCGAGGAAGAGCTGGCCGTCGGGGAAGGCGTCGGACGTCTCGGCGGCGGCCTGCACGGCCAGGGACGTCTTGCCCAGCCCGGGCGCGCCGCTGACCAGCACCACCGGGGCCGGCAGCCCGGGGCGGGCCGCCCCGACCCGGGCCCGGACGATGTCGAGCTCCGCCCGGCGGCCGGTGAAGTCCGCGACCCGCCGGGGCAGCGGGCACCGCCCCTGGGCCGGCGGCTGCCCGCGGCGGCGTCCGGCCCGGGCCGCGCCGGTCAGCGCCGCGTGCTGCTCGGGGGTGAGGACCAGCGCGTCGGCGATCGCCGTGACCGTGCGGGCCTGCGGGCCCTGGCTGACGCCGCGTTCCATGTCGCTGATCGCCCGGTCGCTGACGCCGGACCGCTCGGCGAGCTGCTCCAGGGTCAGGTCCGCGGCGAGCCGCAGTGTGCGCAGCAGCGGCCCGAAGGCGAGGTCCTCCGCCGGTGGGTCTTCCCGAGGAGCTGCGGTCACCGCCCCATGCTCGCACGCCCCGTGCGGGCCGCCCCGGTCGCGGTCGGTGGCCCCGCGGCGACCCGCCCCGTGGCGCCCCAGGCTGGCGCCCAGGTCTGCGCCCTCAGCTGATCGCTCACTCTCTGCGAAGGTATCGGGGAATCGGTCGCGAGAAGCGGCCGATGTTGCTCTCGGTCACGAATCTCCGACCCCGCCAGACCTTAGACGGGCCCTTTGCTCTGCACCCATCCGCGCAGCACCGCGCCGGAGCTGCTCTTACCCGGAATGGGGCGGGCCCGGGTGTGTGGCGTTCGGTTGCGCTGTGTGCAGCGTTGCGTCCGTGGGTGCAGAGCAAAGGGGTTGGTAGGGATGGTGGGAGCAGGCGCGTCGCGTCGCGCTGCGTAACCTGCCGGCGGCGGTTGCGTCACCCGTCGGCGGCAGGCGGGCCGAAGGCCAGCTCCACCGGCCGGCCGGCGCGCAGGTCGACCGTCGCGTCCCCGTGCGGGCTGTGCACCGTGAGCCGCTGGTCGACGGGGGAACACAGTCGTGCCCGTACCGACGACGCGTCCCAGGACAGCTCCTCGACGGTGACCCGGCCCCGGCAGGTCGCCCCGCGCAGCATCCCCCGGCCGAGGCCGGGCAGCGGGGCCGGGAGCAGCCGTACGCGGCCGGGCCGGGAGTGCACCAGCGACTCGATCAGCACGCCGGGCAGGGCGTGCGCGGCGTCGGCGTTGTAGGTCTGCCGGCCGGGGTTGTGCGAGCTCATCAGCGACCGGAAGAACATGTCGTTGCCGAGGATCTTGGCCACGTTCTCCCCGGCCAGCGCGCCGTCGCGAAGGCGTACCGCGACGAGCGCCCGGTGCAGGCTGCCGTGGGCGGAGAGGTTCTCGTCGCCGCGCAGGGTCAGCGCGCGGAGCGCGGCGGCGGCCAGCTCGGGGGTGTCGTCCGGGTTGATCTCGTCCAGCGGCCACACCGGGTAGAGGTGGCTGACGTGCCGGTGGTCCTCGTCGCTGCGGTAGCCCGGCCAGGCCCACTCCGCGAGCGCGCCGCGCTCGTCGATCCGGTACGCGGGCAGCCGCTCCCGCAGCGCCGCCCACCGGTCGGTGCCGGTCACGGCGTCGGCGGTGGCCAGGGCGTGCCGGGCGGCGGCGATGTCCATCGTGGCGTTGACCGCCAGGTGCACCGGCCGGCCGTCGTCGTCCAGCGGCCCGGTCTCGGCCGAGTACGACGGCACCACGACCGCCGTGCCGTCGGCGGCGGTGACGGTGAGAACGTCGGCGAAGAACTCGGCGGCCTCCGTCAGCCAGCCGGCCAGGTCGCCGAGCGGCTCCCCGGTCACCAGGTGGTGCTCGTAGAGGGGGTGGAGCAGCCAGTCCGCGCCGGGCAGCCAGGCGGCGAACGGCCAGTCGTCGTGCATGTGGAACAGATGCCCGTGTTCCCCGTCGGTGCGGCTGGGCGCGAGCAGGCCCCGCGCGCCGTAGATCGCCTCGGCGTTGCGCCGCCAGTCGTCGACCTGCGGCCCGATCAGCCGTGCGTACGCCGCGCTGACCTCGGGCAGGGCGCCGATGTTGGCCCCCGCCATCTGCAGGTTCAGGTTGGCATCGGTGGTGAAGTCCCCCGCCCAGGCCGCGTCCCAGGAACCGAGCCACAGCCCGGTCAGCCGGGGCGGCAGGACGCCGCTGGAGCTGAGCAGCAGGTATCGGCCGGCGTGGAACAGCCGCTCCACCAGCGCCGGGTACGGTCGCCCCGGTTCGGCAGCCTGCCGGGCGAGCAACTCGCCGATGGGCAACTCCCGCTCGTGCGCCGGCACGGCCAGGTCCAGGCTGACCCGGCTGTAGGCGGGGCGGTGCCGGGCGGCGTGCCGGGCGAGGAGGTCGTCGTATCCGGCGGCGGAGCGGGCGCGCAAGCTCTCCTCCAGCTCGGCGGTCCGCCACGGCGGCGTGCCGGGCCGGTCGAGCACCATGGTGAGCAGGGCGGCCCCGCGCACCGCCACCCGGTCGCCGAGCACCCGTACGTCGCCGGTGAGCAGGGCCAGGCCCTCGAAGCCGTATGCGCCGCCCACGGGCGGGTAGTGGCCGCGTACCCGCAGGAAGACGTCCTCGCCGCGTTGGTAGGCGGTGGTCTCGTAGCGCACCTGCGCCGGGCGGCCGGGCAGGTCGCCGGTGAGCCCCACCACGCAGTCGCCCACCTCCAGCAGCATCACCACGAGGTCGTCGGCCCGGGAGACGAAGGACCGCCGCCGGCCGCCGGCCCACTCGACGACGACCTCCCCGGTGCGGAAGTCCGTGCTCCGCCGGTACCCGTCCGGGAGCGCCGTTCCGCCCGGCCCCGCCGCGTCGATGGTCATCGCGAAGCCGGGGTGGAACGACTGGGTCCACCGCAGTTCCCGGCCGCCGCCGAGCAGCCGGCTGGCCTCCGCCCGCCGGCCGGCGAGGGCCAGCTCGCGGACCCGGGGCAGCAGGTGGGCCAGCCGGGGCGGGCGGGCGTCGTGGGTGCCGTTGGGCAGCACGAACCGGTGGTGGTTGACGACGACGCGCTCGGCGTGCGGAGCACCGGGCACCATGATCCCGTACTCGCCGTTGCCGGACAGGAAGGCGTCCTCCCAGCCGGCGGCGGGCGAGTCGTCCCAGATCCGGTGGGCGGACGCCGGCAGGTCGGCCGTCACCGGCGGTCCCCGTGGGCGGGGGCCGTGCTGTCGCGGATCGTCAGCCGGGGTTCGAGCAGCGTCGCGTCCGGCACCGGCTCGCCGTGCACCTTGCGCATCAGCAGCGACACCGCCTGCTGGCCGACCTCCTCCGCCGGCAGGGGCACCGAGGTGAGCCGGGGGCTGGCCTGCTCGGCGAACTGGTCGGGGCAGATGCCGACCACCGACACGTCCTCCGGCACCCGCCGCCCGAGGGTGGGCAGAGTCGCCAGCACGGGGCCGACGGCCGACTCGTTCTGCACGATCAGCCCCGACAGGTCCGGCCACCGCTCCAGCAACTCCACCAGCTCCCGGCGTACGGCCGCTGTGCCCTCCTCGCAGGGCCGGACCACGGTGTCGACGCCGAGCCGCGCGGCGGCGTCGAGGATGCCGTTGCGGGTGCGGTGCGCGAAGCCGGTGCCCCGGTCGTAGACGGCGGCCGGTGCCCCGAGCAGGGCGATCCGCCGGTGGCCCAGCCCGGCCAGGTGCTCGACGCAGACCGCGCCGGCCCGGTGGAAGTCCAGATCGACGCAGGTCAGGCCGGTGGGGTCGGCGGGGAAGCCGATCAGCACGCTGGGCCGGCCCAGCTCCCGAAGCAGCGGCACCCGCGAGTCGTGCATCTCCACGTCCATCAGCAGCAGACCGTCCACCATGGCGCTGGCCGCGATGCGGCGCAGCCCGGCCGGCCCCTCGTCGGAGGTGACCAGCAGCACGTCGTGCTCGACGGTGCGGGCGGTGGTCACCACCGCCATCGCGAACTGCATCACCACCGGCACCTGCATCCCGGAGCGCAGCGGCAGCACCAGCGCGACGACGTTGGCCCGCCGGCTGGCCAGGGCGCGCGCGCCGGCATTCGGGTGGTAGCCGAGCATCCGGATGCTGGCCAGCACCCGGTTGCGGGTCACCTCGGAGATCGCCCGTTTGCCGCTGAGGACGTACGACACGGTGCTGACCGCGACCCCGGCGTGCCGGGCGACGTCGGAGATGGTGACCAGGTCGGGTGACTTCGCCGGCCGCGCCGCCGTGGGCAGGCGCGGGCCGGGGTCACCGGGAGCGGCCGGCACCCGTGGCCTCCCGCGCCGGGGCGTCGGCGGCGGACGCCGCCCGGACGGTGAGCGTGCCGACGAGCCGGATGTCGGTGGCGGACCGGCCGACCAGCACGGTGTGCGCGGCGTCCTCCACCACCCGGGTGCCCTGGGACTCGTCCCACCAGCCCAGGTCGGCGGCGCGCAGCCGCAGCCGGACCACCCGGCGCTCGCCGGGGGCGAGGGCGACCCGCGCGAAGCCCCGCAGCTGGCGCAGGGGCTGCTTGACCCGGGAGCGCCGCTGCCGGGTGTAGAGCTGCACCACTTCCTCACCCGCCCGGTCGCCGCTGTTGGTGACCTCGACGCGCACCTCGACCTCCCCGTCGGCGGCCACTGTTGCCGCGCTGAGCCGCAGGTCAGCGTAGTCGAAGTGGGTGTAGCCGAGCCCGTGGCCGAGCGGATACAGGGGGTCGCCGCGGTGGTACAGGTAGGTGGCGTCGGCGCCGATGATGTCGTAGTCGAGCAGGTCGGGCAGCTCGGCGACGTCGGCGTACCAGGTCTGGGTGAGCCGACCGCCCGGCTCGGCGTCGCCGAGGAGCACCGCGGCCAGCGCCGCGCCGTGCTCCTGGCCGCCGTGCGCCGACCACAACACCGCCGGCAGGTGGGCCTGCGCCCACCCGATCGCGTACGGGTAGCTGCTGGTCAGCACGAGGGCGGTGCGGGGGTTGGCGGCGTACGCGGCACGCAGCAGCGCCTCCTGCCCGGCCGGCAGCGCCAGGTCCACCCGGTCCTCGGTCTCCCGCCCGTTGACCATCGGGTGGTTGCCGAGGGCCACCACGACCACGTCGGCGTCGGCGGCCAGGGCGGCTGCCTCGGCGGCACCGTCGGCGATCAGCTCCACGGCGAACGGGGTGGCCGTGCCCGGCCCGGCGGCGTCGGCGCGCAGCCGCCCGTCGGGGCCGGCGGCGACGTACCGGCCGGTGGCGAGGTGGTGCAGCAGCACCGTGCCGTCGGGGCCGGGCCGGAACCGGAAGGTCTCCCGGACCACCCAGCCGCCCGGCTCGGTGCGGTCGTTGACCAGGGCATCGCCGTCGTCGCTCCCGACGTGCCGGCCGTTGGCGACGGCGCGCAGCGCGACCGCGTCCCCGCCCCAGTCGAACACGTCGAACCAGGTAGCCTCGGTGGCGGCGGTCGCGTCGAGGGTGAGCGAGCCGCCGGCGGCGTCGGTCGCGCAGCGGACGTACCGGTTCCCGGCGCGCAGCGCGATCCGGTCGGCACCGCTGTGGCTGGTGACGGCGTCGACCCGCGCGGCCAGGGCGGCGAGGGTGCTGACCGCGTACGGCAACGTGCCGCAGTACCAGTCGGCGTGGACCGCGTCGGCGAGCGGGCCGAGCACGGCGACCCGCAGCCCCGGGCGCGGGGTCAGGGGCAGCAGGCCGTCGTTGCGCAGCAGCACGACGCCCTGCCGGGCGGCCTCGTGGGCTAGTTCCCGGTGCGCCGGGCAGTCGACGACGTTCGGCGCCACGCCGGCCCACGGGTCCTCGTGCGCCGGGTCCAGGTCGCCGAGGCGCAGCCGGAGGCCGAGGATCCGCCGGACCGCCCGGTCCACGTGGGCGGTGGTGATCAGGCCGCGCTCCAGCGCCTCGGCGATCCGGCCGGTGGTCAGGGCGCTGTTCGTGTCGTCCTCGGTGAAGTTGTCGATCCCGGCGCGCAGGGCGGCGGCGAAGCCGCTGACGTGGTCGGGTTCGCGCCCCTGCACCCCGGCGATGTTGGTGGCGGCCCCGGCGTCGCCGACGACCATGATCTCGTCGGCGGCCATCGGCCGCAGCTCGCCCTCGATCAGCGGGCTCAGGTGCGCCGGGACCCCGTTGACCAGGTTGTACGAGGCCATCACGGCCACCGCCGCGCCGGCGGCGAGGGGTGCGCGGAACGCCGGCAGCTCGTATTCGTGCAGCACCCGTGGGGGCAGGTCGCTGGAGGTGGTGGCGCGGTCGGTCTCGTTGTTGTAGCCCAGGAAGTGCTTGAGCGTCGGCGCGGTCCGCAGCCGGTCGGGGTGGTCGCCGCGCAGCCCCTGGGCGTACGCGGTGGCGAGGTGCCCGGTGAGCCAGGGGTCCTCGGACCAACCCTCCTCGTTGCGCCCCCAGCGGGGGTCGCGCAGCGGGTTGACCACCGGCGCCCAGACGTTCAGGCCGACCTTCTCGGGGTCGGCGTGGTGCTTGGCGCGTACCTCGTCGCCGACGGCGGCACCCACCGAGCGCAGCAGCTCGGCGTTCCAGCTGCTGGCGAGGCCGATCACCTGGGGGAAGACCGTGGCCGTGCCGAGCCAGGCCACCCCGTGCAGCGCCTCGGTGCCGGTGCGGAACGGCGGCAGCCCGAGCCGGTCGACCCGGGCCTGCCACTGGTGCAGCAGCCCGATCTTCTCGGTCAGGGTGAGGCGGGCCAGCAGGTCGTCGACGCGGGCGGCGGGGGACGGGCCGGGCGTCCGGCCGGTGCTGTCGGTCATGGTGGATCGGTTACCTTCCATGGGCTAGCCGATGCCCGCGGCAGGTCGAAGCGCTTCGACGACCGTCGTGACGAGTGGCATCGCGGTGGTGGTGTGGCGGCTGTCGCCCGGACGCGGTGAAGCGCTTCGACAACCGACGAAGAACCAGGCCGCCCCCGTCTGCCCGGACAGGACGGCTGCTCCGAGGTTGGCACCACCGGGCCGATGCGGTCAAGCCCTGACGGCCACGGGTTCCGGCGTCAGCGGGCGGGCAGCCGGCCACTCTCGACGGTGGCCAGGGCGGCGGTGGCACCGCCGAGCGCGGCGGCCGCGCCCCCCAGTGTGGACGCCTCCAGCCGGCACCCGCCGGCTTCCGGGGTGAGGGCCCGGGCGGCCAGCTCGGCCCGGGCCGCCGGCAGCAGCCACGGCCCCAGCGTCGCGAGGTGGCCCCCGACCAGCACCGCCTCGGGGTTGAGCAGGTCGGCCAGCACGGCGACCGCGTGGCCGAGGTGGCGGCCGACCTCGGCCAGTCCGGCGCGCACGGTCGGGTCGCCCTGCCCGGCCAGGACCTTCAGCCGGTCGAGCTCCGGCAGGAAGTCGGTGACGGGGCCGTCCTCGGCGGTGTCGGGCAGCAGCCGGCGCACCACGGCGGGCAGGCCGACCAGCGCCTCCAGGCAGCCGGCCCGGCCGCAGGTGCAGGCGGGGCCGGTCGGGTCGAGGGTCAGGTGCCCGATCTCGCCGGCGAAGCCCCGGTTGCCGCGCAGCAGCCGGCCGTCGACGATCATCCCGGCGCCGATCCCCGCGCCGCCGGTGAGGTGGACCAGGTCGGTGGCTCCGGCCTGCGCGCCGTGCCGCTGCTCGGCCAGGGCGGCGAGGTTGGCGTCGTTGTCCACGGTGACCGTGAAGCCAGGGTCGCGTAGCGCGGCGCGTAGCTGGTCGGCGAGGGGGACGTCGTGCCAGCCGAGCCCGGGGGCCAGGGGCACGCAGCCGTTCGCGTCGACCAGGCCCGGCACCCCGACGGTCAGGCCGAGCACGTCCCGCCCCTCGCCGGTGACGCGGGCGGTGGCCCGCCGGACCAGGGCGGCGAGGGCGCGGACCGTCTCGGCGGGCGTCGCCGCCGGCGCGGCGAAGGCGCGGCGCCAGGTGAGCAGCCGGTTGCCGCCGAGATCGACGGCGACCGCCGCCAGCTCGTCGACGCCGACCTGGAGCCCGAGGGCGGCGTACGGCTCGCCGTCGAGGACGAGCATGGTGGCCGGGCGGCCGATCCGGTTCTCGGTCAGCCCGGTCTCGCGCACCATCCGGCGCTCGATCAGCTCGCTGACGAGGCTGGAGACGGTGGCCTTGTTGAGCCCGGTGCGCGCCGCGATGTCGGCCCGGGAGCAGGGGGCGTGCACCCGGACGTGCCGCAGCACCACGGCCCGGTTGGCGACCCGCACGTCGCCGAGGTCCGTCGGCTGCGGGTCGTTCTGCATGCTGATCAAGGTGTGCCCGCTCCCTGCGCTGCCGGTGCGCGATCCCCGGTCGGTCCGCGCGTCCATCATCGCGCACCGCAGCACCCCACCGGGCCACCGCGCGCGGCACGTCGCCTCGCGGTCGCCGCTCCCTTGTGGGTCGGATCACCGTCGATTAGTTTATTCGGCTAGTAACCCAACTAATCCTAGCCGGGCGCGCGTGCTCCGCAAGCCCCGCGTGTCAGATGAAGGGAACGCCGTGAAGCCGTCCCTGCCAGGCGTATCCACCGATCGCCGGACCCTGCTGCGCCTCGCCGGTCTCGGCGCCGCCGCGACGATGGGTGGCGCCACCCTCGCCGGTTGCAGCAAGGAGGCCGGAAGCAAGGGCACCGCCACCCAGGCCGACGCGGTCCGGGCCGTCCTGCCCAACCACAAGCCGGCTGCGGTCGGCAAGCCGGACATCCCGGGGGAGGGGCCGATCCCGGACGGCTACCTCAGCTACCCCAAGGAGCTCGTCGACGCGGTCACCGAACAGCCCGGCAAGGGCGGCGCGGCGATCCGCACGATGAGCCCCTGGTGGGGACCGACCCCGCCGACGCTGGGCAGCAACTCCTACCTCGCCGCGATCAACACCAAGCTGGGCGTCGAGGTCAACCCGAGCCTGCAGGACGGCACCACGTTCGCCGACAAGCTCAACGCCATGCTCGGTGCCCGCGACGTGCCCGACCTGCTCATGGTGCCCAACTGGGAGGTCGACAAGGTCGCCCGGTTCTCCGACGCGGTCAAGGCCCTCTTCGAGGACCTCACCGACCACCTCAAGGGCGACGCCGCCGCGAAGTACCCGTACCTGGCCGCGCTGCCCACCGGCGCCTGGGAGTACTCGGTCTGGGGCGGGCGGCTGGCCGCCGTGCCGTACCCCACCGACGGCCCGTTCGCCTGGGCCCTGTTCCACCGCAAGGACCTGCTCGACAAGGCCGGCCTGGCCGCGC
Organism: Micromonospora sp. NPDC057141; assembly: GCF_042670805.1. Lineage (NCBI taxonomy): Bacteria > Bacillati > Actinomycetota > Actinomycetes > Micromonosporales > Micromonosporaceae > Micromonospora > Micromonospora sp. NPDC057141. The sequence continues at coordinate 34,593 of NZ_JBHUVA010000070.1, forward strand.
CGACCTCGCCCGAGGAGCTCTACGAGCTGGGCAGGAAGGCCACCGACCCGGCCAAGGGCGTGTGGGCCTTCGGCACCGTCTTCGACATGGTCCAGCAGTTCTACGGCTGCCAACAGACCTGGCGCAAGAAGCCCGGTGGCGGCCTGGAGCACAAGTTCGAGAACCCCGCCTTCAAGGCCGCCCTGGAGTTCACGGCGAAGCTGTTCAAGGAGGGTCTCGTTCACCCCGACACGGTGGCCAGCAAGGGCGCCGACGAGAAGCAGCTGTTCAAGGCCGGCAAGATCCTGATGTTCCAGGACGGGCTCGGCGCGTGGCAGGGCATGCAGGGCGAGCAGTCCAAGGTGCTGCCGAGCTTCAACATGCAGCCGCTGCCGGTGTTCGGCGCGGCCGGCACCCAGCCGGTCATCTGGGGCAGCGAGAAGCCGATCTTCTTCACCTTCGTCAAGAAGGGCCTCGGCACCGACCGGGTCGACGAGATCCTGCGGGTGCTCAACTGGTGCGCCGCCCCGTTCGGCAGCCGCGAGTTCGAGCTGCGCGAGTACGGCGTGGAGGGCAAGCACTTCACCCGCGCGGCCGACGGCAGCCCGCTCCCCACCGAGCTGGGCCGCAAGGAACTGGGTGGCCAGTACAACTTCTGTCGGGTCGCGGTGAAGGTCAAGAGTGGCGACACCCCGGACTACGTCCAGCAGTACCTGGACTACCTCAAGAAGAACGTCGCCCTGCTGGAGAAGGACCTGTTCGCCGGGATCAAGCTGGAGCTGCCCGCCAACTGGTCGAAGATCATCCAGCCGACGGACGACAAGATCCGCGACATCCTGCGCGGCCGCCGCCCGATCAGCGACCTCGACCAGGTGACGAAGGAATTCCTCGCCTCCGGCGGCGAAGAGGGGCGCGCCTTCCACGAGAAGGCGCTCGCCGACAACGGCCGATGAGCGGCCCGGGCACCGCCGGCGCGGTGGACGCGCCGGCGGCGGCCGGGCAGGCCCCGCCGCCGACCCGAAAGTCCCGGCGCAGCCGGCCCCAGGCGAGCCTGCGGGCCCGTGATGCCGACCCCCCGGAACCGGCGCGCAGGCAGTTGCCAGACGATCACCTGGGTGAGGAGCAGCAGCCCGGTCGAGGAGGCGAGGAGGATCCAGGCGAGGTCCGTCCGCTCGTGCAGCGACCACCAGAGCATCGCCGCCCACACCAGCCACGTTCCCGGCACGCCGGGCGCCAGGACCCCGAACAGGCCGAGCAGCATCACCGTCGCGACCATCAGGAGCTGCCACACAC
>NZ_JBHUVA010000071.1:0-34011 GCF_042670805.1 Micromonospora sp. NPDC057141
GACCACCGGGGACGCGCACGCGCTCGACCCGGACCGGCCACTGGCGACCCTGGTCCGCTCGGCCATCCGGTCCTGCTGGTGGGGAAGTGGTCCGTTGCCGGAGTCGGCGGCCGCGCAGCGCCGGATGCTCTGGTACGCCGCGGGCGTGCTCCTCGACGAGCTGTCGTCCACGGTGCTGGCGCTGAACCTGCCGACGTTGCCTGGGTGCCGGCTGCACCGCCTCGCCGGGCCCGCCGCCGTGGCCGGTGAGCCGGTGGTGCTGACCCTGCGGCAACTCGCTCGGGATGAGCCGCTGTTCGCGGCGGCACCGGTGTACGCATGCGAGAACCCGACCGTGCTGGCGGCGGCGGCCGATCGGTTCGGGCCGGCCTGCCCGCCGCTGGTCTGCGTCGCCGGGCAGCCGACGACGGCTGCGCTGCGGTTGCTGACCGTGCTGACCGGCTCCGGAGCGACGCTCTACTACCACGGCGACTTCGACTGGGGCGGGCTGCGGATCGCCAATCTGCTGCACGCCCGGGTGCCGTGGCAGCCGTGGCGCTACCGGGCCGACGACTACCGGGCCGTGGTCGCGGATCGGACTGCGGGCGCCGACACCGCGCGGCGGCTGCCGGACACGCGGGTCGAGGCGGCCTGGGACCCGCAGCTCGGCGCGGCGATGCGCGAGGCCGGGGTGCCGGTGGAGGAGGAGCTGGTCCTCGACGAGCTTCTCGATGAGCTGATTGCCGGTGATCGATAGCTACCGCCTTGCCCGGGCCGCACACCACGGCTTTCATTCAGTGAAAGCTCCGGTTCCCGCCGTGGACGCCGCACGGGATGATTCGGCTCCATCGGCGTTCGTCCAGGAGGAGGCCGGTCGCATGGTGTTCGCCCGTGACCAGTGGTATGTGGCGGCCTACGGTGGCGAGGTCGGGCGGGGCCTGCTCGCCCGCACGGTGCTCGGTGAGCCGCTGGTGCTGTACCGCACCGGTGCCGGGGAGGCGGTGGCGCTCGCCGACCGGTGCGTGCACCGGCGCTACCCGCTCTCGGAGAGCCGGCTCGACGGGGACACGATCGTCTGCGGGTACCACGGCTTCACCTACGACCCGACCGGCGCGTGCGTCTTCGTGCCGGGCCAGCAGCGCATTCCGCGCACCGCGCGGGTCACCTCGTATCCCGTGGTGGAGCAGGACTCCTTCGTCTGGGTGTGGATCGGCGACCGGGACCGGGCCGACCCGGCCGCGATTCCCCGCGCGCCGTGGCTGGCCGACCCCCGGTACGCGGTGGTGCGCGGCATGGCTCCGCTGAACGCGCGGTACGGCCTGTTGGTGGACAACCTCATGGACCTGTCCCACGAGACCTATCTGCACGGTGGCTATATCGGCACGCCGGAGGTGGCGGACACCCCGATCACCACCGAGGTGGACGAGGACCTGGGCGTCGTCCGCGTCAGCCGGCACATGGACGACGCCGAGTGCCCGCCGTTCTACGCGCGTTCGACCGGGATCCAGGGCCGGATCACCCGGTGGCAGGACATCGAGTACCACCCGCCCTGCCTCTATCTGCTGCACAGCCGGATCGCGCCGCAGGGTGTGCTGCCGCCGGCCGAGGGTGCGGACAGCGGGGCCTTCCACGCCGAGATCGTGTACGCCATCACCCCGTCGACCGAGCACACCACCTACGACTTCTGGGCGGTGGCGCGTGACTTCGCGATCGACGACGAGTCGGTCAGCGAGTACCTCCACCACAGCAACCACACCGTGGTCATGCAGGACGTGGCGGCGCTCGACATCCTGGAGCGGGTGATCGCGGCCGAGCCGGACCGCTACCAGGAGTTGAGCATCAACATCGACACCGGTGGTCTGGCCGCCCGGCGGCTGCTGGCCCGGATGGTCGGGTCGGGGACGGTGGGAGCGGCGCGGTGAGCTTCCGAGCCGGCGCGGTCGGCGGGGACGAGCTGGCCGGTGTGGAGCTGGTGGTGGCGGCCCGGGACCAGGTGGCGGCGGAGGTCGTCGCGCTCAGCCTGGGCCGCCCGGGCGGCGGTGACCTGCCCGGGTGGACGCCGGGCGCGCACGTCGACCTGGAGTTGGGCCCTGGGCTGGTGCGCCAGTACTCCCTCTGCGGCGACCCGGCGGACCGGTCCGCCCTGCGGGTCGCGGTGCAGCGCGAGCCGGGCGGGCGCGGCGGCTCCCGGCTGGTGCACGAGCGGCTCACCGTCGGCGCCACCGTCCGGGTGCACGGCCCGCGCAACACCTTCCGGCTGGTCCCGGCGCGGCGTTACCTCTTCGTGGCCGGCGGCATCGGCATCACCCCGATCGTGCCGATGGTGGCCGTCGCCGACGCCGGGGGCGCCGACTGGCGGCTGGCGTACGGGGGACGCAGTCGCGCCACCATGGCCTTCGCCGCGACCCTGCGGGAGCGTTACGGCGACCGGGTGGGCCTGCATCCGCAGGACGAGACCGGGTTGCTGGACCTGGCCGCCCTGTTGGCCGGGCCCGGCGTCGGGCTCGTCTACTGCTGCGGCCCGGAACCGCTGGTCAGGGCGGTGGAGGAGTATTGTCGTGGGTGGCCGCCCGGCTGCCTGCACGTCGAGCGCTTCACCCCGAGGGGCGACACCGGCGGGGAGGAGGCGGCGTTCGAGGTCGTACTCGCGCTCTCCGGGCGGACGGTGACCGTGCCGCCGGGCACGCCGATCCTGTGTGCGGTGGAGGAGGCCGGCGTGCAGGTCCTCTCGTCCTGCCGGGAGGGCACCTGCGGCACCTGCGAGACCCCGGTGCTCGCCGGCGTGCCCGAGCACCGCGACAGCCTGCTCACCGAGCGGGAGCGGGCCGCCGGGGACACCATGATGATCTGTGTCTCCCGGGCCCGTACGCCCCGGCTCGTGCTGGAGCTGTGACCGGCCGGCGCGGGCGGGGATGATGGCGGGATGCGCGGGCAACCGGGACGGTCGGTGACGAGCCGGGCGCTGGCGCTGCTCGACGCGTTCAGCCCGGCCAGCCCGGCGTTGACCCTGACCGAGCTGGCCCGTCGCGCGGGGCTGCCGTTGCCCACCGCGCACCGGCGGGCGGCGGAGCTGCTCGCGTGGGGGGCGCTGGAGCGCGGCGACGACGGGCGGTACCGGATCGGCCTGCGGCTGTGGGAGGTGGGCTCGCTCGCTCCGCGGGGTCTGGGGTTGCGGGAGGTGGCCCTTCCGGTCATGGAGGACCTGTACGAGGTGACCCACGAGAACGTCCAGCTCGCCGTCCGGCAGGACCTCGAGCTCGTCTTCATCGAACGGATCGCCGGGCGGCACGCGGTGCCGGTGCTCACCCGGGTGGGTGGCCGCTTCGCGCTGCACGCCACCGGCGTCGGGCTGGTCCTGCTCGCCCACGCGCCCGCCGAGGTGCAGGAGCAGGTGCTGGCCGCGCCGCTTCAGCGGTACACCGAACTGACCGTCACCGACCCGGGGCGGCTGCGCCGCTGCCTCGCTGACGTGCGCCGGGCCGGCTATGCGGTCAGCGACCGTCAGGTCACCATGGACGCCCTCTCGGTGGCCGCGCCGATCCGCGCGCCGGAGGGTGTGGTGGCGGCGATCTCGCTGGTGGTCGCCCACGACCGGGCGGAGCCGGCGGCGCTGGCCCCACTGGTGCGGGCGGCGGGCCGGGTGCTCTCCCGGGCGCTGCGCTGATCGGGCACGCCGCTGCGCTGAATCGCCCAGCGGGGGTCGGCCGGTCACGGCAGCGGGTGGGCCAGGCCGGCGGCCGTGCGCAGCAGGTGGGCCAGCCGCTCGTGGTCCTCGGGCGGCACGGCGGCCAGCAGGCCCAGCTCCACGGACCGCGCGGCGGCCTGGGCGCGGGTGAACAGGGCCCGACCGGCGTCGGTGGCGACGAGGACGTTCGCGCGGCGGTCGGCGGGGTCGGTGCGCCGCTCGACGAGCTGACGCCGCTCCAGCCCGTCGATGAGGGCGACGACCTGGCTCGGGTCGAGGCGGAGGAACTCGGCGAGTTCCCGCTGGGTGGGGCGGGCGTCGTCGGCGGCCAGGGCGAGCACCGAGTAGGAGCGTGCCTTCAGCCCGTGCTCGGCGAGGGCGGCGTTCGCCGCCGCGAGCGTGAGCGCGTTGGCGCGGGCCAGCAGGAAGCTCAGGTCGCCGGCGAGCACGCTGTCCCGCAGCCGGTCGTGTCCGGTCGGCCGGGTCTTCCCAGTTGGCGACATGCGGCCGATGATAGCAAGTTCTGTCAATAATTGACTTTATCAATGGATCGTGCTCAGATCGGCATCGACGCGAAGGAGCATCCATGTCACTGGACGGCAAAGTCGCCATCGTCACCGGATCCGGGCGGGGCCTCGGCCTGGCCTACGCACGGGAGCTGGCGCGGCGGGGCGCGTCCGTCGTGGTCAACGACGTCGACGCCGAGGCCACGGCCGACGCCGTGGCGGCTATCCAGGCGTCCGGCGGCCGGGCCGTCGCGGTGGTCGCACCGGTCGGCCCGACCGAGACCGCGAAGGAACTCGTCGCCACGGCGGTCGCACACTTCGGGCGGTTGGACATCCTCGTCACCAACGCCGGTGTCCTGCGCGACACCGTGCTGTGGAAGATGAGCGACGAGGACTTCGACACCGTCGTCAACGTGCACCTGCGCGGCACCTTCACCACCGCCCGCGAGGCGGTGCAGCACATGCGGCAGGCCGGTGAGGGCGGCCGGATCATCTGCATCGGGTCGCCCACCGGGCAGCGGGGCAACTTCGGCCAGACCAACTACGCGGCGGCCAAGGCGGGCATCGTGGGCATGGTCCGCACCTGGGCGCTGGAGCTCAAACGGGCCGCCATCACCGCCAACACCGTCGTCCCGGTCGCCGTGACCGCGATGACCGCCACCGTCCCCTACTTCGCCGCAGCGGTGCGGGCCGAAGCGAACGGCGAGCCGATGCCCGCGTTCTTCCGGCACGATCTCGGGTTCGGCACGGCGGACGACGTGGCCGGGCTCGTCGCGTTCCTCGGCTCCGACGCGGCGGCCTCGGTGACCGGCCAGGTGATCGGGGTGGGTGGCGACCGCCTCCAGATCTGGACCCACCCGGAGGCGGCGCTGACCGTCCACCGCGCGGGCGGCTGGACCTACGACGCGCTGCGGGAGGCCTGGCCGACGACCTTCGCCGGGGCCGCGCAGAGCGTCGGCGAGCGCTTCCCGGAGCTTCCCGAGGAGTTCCGGCCCGCGACCTCCTGACCCGCCCGACGAAGGTTGGACCCATGTACCAGCCCGCGATCGACCTCGACGCCGTCACGGCGATCGACATGCACGTGCACATCGAGGTCGACGACGACGGCCACGCCTCACTGCCCGAGCCGCTCGTGGCGGCGGCGTCGGCATACTTCAGGACGGACGGGCCACGGCCCGCGGTCGGGGCGGTGGCGCAGTACTACCGCGAGCGCGACATGGCCGCCGTCGTCTTCACCGTGGACGCGCGTACCCAGCTGAAGCACCGGCCGCTGGCCAGCGCCGACATCGCCCGCGCGGCGGCCGAGCACGCCGACGTGCTCATCCCCTTCGGATCGGTCGACCCGCGCACCGGCGAGGCGGCCCTCGAACTCGCCGCCCGGCTGATCGAGCAGGAGGGCGTACGCGGATTCAAGTTCCACCCCACCGTGCAGGGATTCGACCCCAGCCACGACGAGTACGCGCCGCTGTGGGGCCTGATCGAGCGGGCCGGCGTCCCGGCGATCTTCCACACCGGGCAGACCGGCATCGGCGCCGGGACACCGGGTGGCTACGGCCTGCGGCTCGGCCTGTCGAACCCGATCCTGCTCGACCCGATCGCCGCCGACTTCCCCGACCTGCAGATCGTCATGGCCCACCCGTCGGTGCCCTGGCAGGACGAGGCGCTGTCGGTGGCCACGCACAAGCACAACACCTGGATCGACCTGTCCGGCTGGAGCCCGAAGTACTTCCCGGCCGAGCTGGTGCGCCACGCCAATTCGATGCTGAGGCGACGGGTGCTCTTCGGCACCGACTACCCCCTGCTCACCCCCGACCGCTGGCTGCGCGACGTGGCGGCCACCGACCTCAGGCCGGACGTGCTCCCGGGCATCCTGAAGGACAACGCGGCCCGGCTGCTGGGCCTCGCCCGGTGACGACGAGAGGAAGCGTCATGACGACGACCATCACCTACGAGCGGCTCGCCGACCTCGCCGGCACCGATCTGGGCTACACCGGTTACCGGACGGTCAGCCAGGACCAGGTGAACCTGTTCGCGGACGCCACCGACGACCACCAGTGGATCCACGTCGATCCGGAGCGGGCGAGGACCGGCCCGTTCGGCGCGCCGATCGCACACGGCTTCCTCACCCTCTCGCTGGCCGTTCCCTTCTGGACCGAGCTGCTGGAGGTCAAGGGCGTGTCCACGAAGGTGAACTACGGCCTCGACAGGGTGCGCTTCCCCGCGCCGGTCGCGGTCGGGTCGCGGGTGCGCATGCAGGCCACCGTCGTCGAGGTCGTCGAGGTCCGCGGCGGCTACCAGCTCGTCGTCGACCAGACGATCGAGATCGAGGGCGGGAGCAAACCGGCGGTCGTCGCGCGCGGGCTCTACCGCTTCTACGCCTGAGCCGGGGCGTCCGCCGGGCCGGATGAGCACACCACCTCCACCACCAGGAGACTGATGATGCACCAGCACGGAATCGGCGCCTGGGTGGCCAGGCGCCGGCTCAAGTCCCCGGACAAGGTCGCCCTCATCCACGGCGAGGGTTCGACCGTGACGTACCGCCAGTTCGCCGACGCCGTGGACCGGGTCTCGGCGGTGCTGCGCCAGCGGGGCGTCGGCAAGGGCGACGCCGTCGCCTACCTGGGTGAGAACAGCCCGGAGTTCCTCCAGGTGATGTTCGGGGCGGCGCAGGTCGGGGCGGTCTTCGTGCCGCTCAACACCCGCCTCGCGCCACCCGAGGTCGGCCACGTCCTCGCCGACTGCGGCGCGCGCGTGCTGATCCACGACCCCGACTTCGCGGTGCCGGTGGCCGCCGCCCTGCCGGCTGCCCGGCCCCCGTACGTCATCGTCACCGGCGAGGGCGGCCCGGACCGGCCGGGCCTGGCCGACCTGGCGCGGGCCGCCGACGCCGGGGCCACCGGCCCGGCCGACACCGACCACCGGGACCCGGCGGCGATCGTCTACACCTCGGGCACCACCGGCCGGGCCAAGGGCGCGGTGCTGACCCACGGGAACCTCACCTGGGTAGCGCTCAACTGCGTGGTCGACTACGACATCGTCTCGACCGACGTGGCGCTCATGATCTCGCCGCTGTTCCACGTCGCCTCGCTCGGGATGGGTGCCCTGCCCGTCATCCTCAAGGGCGCCACCATGGTCGTCGAGAATGGCTTCGAGCCGGGCCGCGCGCTCGCGCAGATCGAGCGGCACGGGGTCACCATGCTCAGCGGTGTGCCGACCACCTACCAGTTGCTGGCCGACCATCCCGCCTGGGCCTCGACCGACCTGTCGACGCTGGCGAAGCTCACCTGCGGCGGCTCGGCCGTGCCGGCGCGCATCCTCGACGCCTACGAGGCGCGGGGCCTGTCGTTCTCGCAGGGGTACGGCATGACGGAGGCGGCCCCGGGCGCGACCGCGCTGCCGCCGGCGATGACCCGCGCCAAGCGGGGCAGCGTCGGTCTGCCGCACTTCTTCACCGACGTGCGGGTCACCGAAGCGACCGGGCGACCGGCGTGCACCGGCGAGGTCGGCGAGATCGAGGTGGCCGGGCCCAACGTCTTCCCCGGCTACCACGGGCTCGCGGAGGCGACCGCCGAGGCGTTCACGGACGACGGGTGGTTCCGCTCCGGCGATCTGGGCCACCTGGACGCCGACGGTTACCTCTACATCTCCGGCCGGCTCAAGGACATGATCATCTCGGGCGGCGAGAACATCTACCCGGCCGAGGTCGAACAGCTGCTCGGCGAGATCGACGGGGTGGTCTCGGCGGCGGTCATCGGCGTGCCGGACGAGCGCTGGGGGGAGGTGCCGTGGGCGATCGTCACCGTACGGGAGGGGGCGTCCGTGGACACCGACACCGTGCGGGCGCACCTCGACGGCCGGATCGCGCGCTACAAGCTGCCGAAGAACGTCGTCATCGTGGACGAGCTGCCGCGGACCGCGTCGGGGAAGGTGCGGAAGGCCGAGCTGCGGGCCCGCTTCGGCGGCTGACCGCGGGTCGGGCCGCGACGAGAGCGGCGAACTCCGCCGTGGACGCCTCGGCCAGCTTGCGGTGCGCCCGGCGGTAGGTCTCCGTCGACCGGGTGGCCGGCCACTGCGCGTCCATGAACTCGGCCGGCAGCCTCGGGTCGGCCCGCAGCAGCGCGAGCCAGTCCGCCACCAGCATCGTCCGCACGGTCAGGGCGCTCGGCGCCATCGTCGTCGCGGCCGGGTCGTCCCACACGTCGATGAACGCGAGGTGCGCGCGCCGGATCGCCTCGATGTCCCACGCGGCGCGGACGCTCTCGGCGATCGGGAACCCGGTGAGTTCGCGGGCGTGGAAGGCGACCACGGCGTGGGGCGGGAGGTCCTGCCGCAGCGGCTCCAGCGATCCGGCGAGGTCGATCTCGCCGGGCGCCAGCCACAGCCCGTCCCGCAGCGGCGCGAAGCCCTCCCAGGTCAGCGTCGAACGCAGCCGGTGCCGCAGCATCCGCTGGCCCTCCGGGACCGAGAAGGTGACCAGGGTCCACCCGCTGCCCTGTGGGTCGAACGGCCGGGGACCGCGAACGCGGTAGGTCGCTTCGCGCAGCACCGCCATCCCGTGCTCGGTCAGCGCGAACAGGATCTCCCGGCCACTCCTGCTACGCGCGAGGATGCCGCTGCGCACGAGACGGTCGAGGGTCGCCCGCGTCGCGGGCGCGGCGACGCCCGCGCCGTCCAGCACCTGGATCAGGGCGCTCGCCCGGATCGGCCCGGTGGCGCCGTCGACAACGTGCTCGCCGAAGAAGGCGAGCAGCAGTTGCTTCGGCTGACGACTACTCACCGCCCGATCCTTTCGCAGAATCCGCCGTCACGGCGCGGACCGCGGGGCGACGGCCTGCCCGCGCTTGGCCCGCTGGATCTCGCCGTGGACGTGCGTGCGCAGGTGCGTGAAGCGGGGCAGGGCGCGGGTGGCGATCTGGTCGCGTTCCGGCGGCAGGTCGATCGCGAGATCCTCCTGGACCCGGGTCGGCGAGGTGGACAACACGAGTACCCGCTGGCCCAGATAGACCGACTCGTCGATGTCATGGGTGACGAAGAGGATCGACATCCTGCGGCTGGCGTGCAGCTCGCGGACCAGGTCCTCCAGGTCCGCCCGGGTCTGCGCGTCCACCGCGGCGAACGGTTCGTCCATGATCAGGACCTCGGGCTGGTAGGCGATGGCCCGCGCGATCGCCACGCGCTGCTGCATCCCCCCGGAGAGCTGCCACGGGTGGCTGGGTGCGGCGTGCGCCAGGCCCACCGCGTCGAGCGCGTCGGCGACCAGCCGGTGCCGGTCCGCGCGGGAGAGCTTCTTGTGCCGCAGCGGCAGCTCGACGTTGCCGCGCACCGTCAGCCACGGATAGAGGCTGCGACCGTACTCCTGGAAGACGACGGCCATGGCGGGACTGGGCCCGGTCACCGGCGCGCCGTCCATCTCGACCACGCCGCCGGTGGGCCGCAGCAGGCCGGCGAGGCACTTCAGGAGGGTGGTCTTGCCGCACCCGGACGGCCCGACGATGCAGACGAGTTCACCGGCGTCCGTCGTGAAGCTGACGTCCCCGATCGCCTCGACGCTGCCCGTCGTGGACTCGTAGACCTTGCGTAGGTGCTCCACCCGCAGCAGGGTGCTCCGGTCAGGCACGGTTGACCTCCCTGATTCCGTGGTACCAGCGCAGGACGCGCCGTTCGACGAGCCCGAAGGCGACGGCGAGGAGAACACCGACGAGGCCGAGCAGGAGGATGCCGCTCCACATCTCGGCGATGAGGTAGTTGCGCTGGAAGTAGGCGATCCGGTAGCCGAGCCCGGCCGACGAGGCGAACATCTCGGAGATGACCATCAGGATGAGCGCGACCGAGAGGGCCTGCCGGACTCCGGCCATGATCCGGGGGCTGGCGGCGGGGAGCACGAGGAACCAGAGTCGCTCCCCCCAGGAGACCCGGAACGACTGCGCGGTCTCCGTCATGACGCTGTCGGTCGCCCGTACGCCCTCGATCGTGTTCAGCAGGATCGGCCAGACCGCACCGGAGACGATCACGACCACCTTCATGGTGTCGGTGATGCCGAGCAGGAGCATGACCACGGGGATCAGCACCGGCGGCGGGATGGCCCGGAGGAACTCCAGCAGCGGCTCGAGCAGCTCGCGCAGCCAGGGGGTCAGGCCGATGACGGTGCCGGCGGCGATGCCGAGCACGATCGACGCGGCGACACCGAGGCCGAGGCGGTAGAGGCTCGGCAGCACGTCCCGCGCGAACGCGGGACCGACCCAGGTGTCCACGAAGGCTTCGGAGATCGTCACCGGGTCGGGGAAGAACCCGCTCGTCGCTCTCGTCGCCACCAGGCCCCAGGCCACCAGGAACAGCATCGGCAGCCCCAGCGCGTGGCTGAGGCTCGCCGCGGCGCGGGAGCCGACGCCCCGGGCGCGCGGCGTGGTCGCGATCCGGCCGGGGTGCGCGGTCATCCGGCCTCCTCCCCTCGTACGGACTGGTGCCACGACAGCGCCCGGCGCTCGACGAACCGGAAGACGAGGTTGACCGCCAGCCCGAGCAGGCCGGTGACCACGACGAGGGCGTACAGGCCGACGGCGTCCCCGGCGGAGCGGGACAGCTCGATCATGCGTCCGAGGCCGGGGTTGCCGATCACCATCTCCGCGGTGACGGCGAGGATGAGCGCGACCGCCGCCGCGAGCCGCAGGCCCGTCATCAGGTACGGCAGGGTGGTCGGCAGGACGAGATGCGTCAACCGCTCGCGGCGACGCAGACCGAAGCTGCGGGCGGTGTCGCGAGCGACCACGTCGACGTCGGCGACGCCGTAGATCACCTGCACGAACACCTGCCAGAACGACGCGTAGACGATGATGACGAGGGCGGCCTGCCGCTGGATGCCGAACACCAGCACGGCCAGCGGGATGAGGGCTACCGACGGGATCGGTCGCAGGAACTCGACCATCGTGTGGGTCGCGCGCCGCAGGAACGGCACCAGGCCGACGACCGTGCCGAGGACGACGGCGGCGCACGTCGCCACCGTCAGGCCGATCGCCCAGGACGTCATGGTGCTGCCCAGCCGCCGCCAGAACGCGAGGTCGACGAGTTGTGCGAACAGCCGCGCCAGCACGTCCGTGACGTACGGCAGGTACTGCGGGTCGATCAGGCCCAGTGTCGGGATCAGCTGCCAGCCGACGAGGAACCCGGCCAGGCCGACGACGCCCAGCAACGCCCTGCGCAGCGGCCGTGCCCGTCGGGCGGTAAGGACGCTCATGTCACCTCCGTGGTCGCGCGGGGGCGGCGGGGCTCTCCCCGGTCCGGGGGCCGGGGAGGGCGTGGTCGCGCCGGCTACTGCTGGCGGATGAGGCGGTCGAGGTCGGGCTGCTGGTCGAGCACCTTGTACTTCTGCGCGAGTCCGGCGAGTGTCTGCAGGCTCGACCGGTCGAGCTGCCAACCGAACGCCGGGAGCTTCACCGACTCCGCCACCGGCGGCGGCAGTTGGAGATTGTCCTTGATGGCCTGCCGCACGGCCGTCTCGTTGGCGGGGTCCTCGGCCCACTCCAGGGTCTTCTTCATCGCCGCCGAGAAGTCCTCGACCAGCTCGGCGTCCTTCTCCGTGCGTTCGGCGGTGGTGATCGTGGTGAGGGTGGTCAGGCCGGGCACGACCGCCTGGTAGGGCGCGACGACGAAGGTGTCGCCACGGCTCTTCAGTTGGGTGACGAAGGGCTCCGGCACCCAGGCGGCGTCGATGTTGCCCGCCTCGAGCTGGGCCGGCGCGTCGGGAAAGGCGACCTCGACGAACCTGATCCTGGACGGGTCGCCGCCGTCCTTCTCTACCGCCGCCATGATCGTCACGTCGCCGGCGGCGCCCAGGCTGTTGACCGCGACCCGTTTGCCCGCGAGGTCGGCCGGCCGCTTGATGCCGGACTTCGCCGAGGCCACCACGGCGTTGATGTCGTCGCCGTCGGCGTACGAGGAGGCGTAGTTGCCGATGATGACGACGCCGAGATTCTGCAGGTCGGCCCGGAACGGACCGAAGGGCTGGCCGATCGCGAAGTCGATGTCGCCGTTGAGCAGGGCGGGGATGGCCTGCGCGCCGCCCTGGGCGGGCAGCACCTCGACCTGGAGCCCGCGCTCGGCGAAGATGCCCGCCTCGATGCCGCCCCACAGCGCGGCGGTCTCGGTGATGGGCAGCGCCGCGACCCGGACCTTGCGCAGGTCGCCCGAGGTCTGCCCGGACGGGTTGGACGCGTCGGAGTCGGTGCATCCGGTGAGGGCGATCGCGGTGGCGGCGATCAGCCCGAGAACCATGACCTTCTTCATTGACGAGGCCCTTCCTGGGCGGGGGTGGTGCGGGGGTGGTGGTGCGTCGGAAGCCGGCGGATGCCTCGGATCTGCGGGTGGACTGACCGCCGCGTGGGGGCGCACGCCGCTGTGGTGGCCATGGTCAGTCACCCGGGCATCGAATGTCAAGAATATTTGACGCCCGTCATGAATAGGTTGAACAACGCTCCGCTGTGGCGGCGTCGCTCCCGTCGGAACGGCGGGTCGTTTCCGTCAGACCTCGGGCAGGCCCACGTAGTTCTCGGCCAGGCTCGTGGCGTAGGCGCGGGAGGTGGCGACGTACCGCAGCGTGGCGGTCTGCAGCTTCGTCTCGTACGGGTCGTCGCGTTCCAACCGGTGCATCATCGAGGTCATCCACCAGGAGAAGTGCTGCGCCCGCCAGACCCGGCGCAGCGCCGTGGCCGAGTAGCCCGCCAGCAGGTCGGCGCGCCCCTGGTCGTACCACGCGGCGAAGGCGTCCCCGAGCAGCGCGACGTCGGCGAGGGCCAGGTTCATGCCCTTCGCGCCGGTGGGCGGGACGATGTGCACGGCGTCCCCGGCCAGGAACAGCCGCTCCCACCGCATCGGCTCGACCACGAAGCTGCGCATCGGGGTGATGGACTTCTCCAGGATCGGTCCCTCGTTGAGCGACCAGCCCGGCACCGTCTCCAGCCGCGCCCGCAGCTCCGCCCAGATCCGCTCGTCCGGCCACGCGGCGACGTCCTCGTCGGGCGCGACCTGGAGGTACAGCCGGGAGATCTCGGGCGAACGCATGCTGTAGAGGGCGAAGCCCCGGTCGTGGTGGGCGTAGATGAGCTCCGCCACGGCCGGCGCGGCGGCGGCGAGGACGCCCAGCCAGGCGAACGGGTACGTCCGCTCGTAGGTGGTCAGCACCCCCTCGGGCACCGCGCGTCGGCTCACCCCGTGGAACCCGTCGCAGCCGGCCACGAAGTCGCAGTGCAGCTCCTCCTCGCGCCCGTCGCGGCGGAAGTGGACGACCGGCGAGTCCGAGTCGAGACCGGACAGGCGTACGGCGTCGGCCTCGAAGAGGATCGAGCCGCCGGCCGCGAGCCGGGCCGCGATCAGGTCCCTGACCACCTCCTGTTGCCCGTAGACGGTGATCGCCCGCCCCGTCAGCTCCGTCATCGGCACCCGGTGCGACTCTCCGGCGAAGCGCAGTTCGATGCCCTCGTGCCGCAGCCCTTCCCGGAGCAGCCGCTCGCCGAGGCCGGTGCGGCAGAGCAGGTCGACCGAGCCCTGTTCGAGGACGCCGGCCCGGACCCGGTGCTCGACGTGGTCGCGGCTGCGGCTCTCCAGCACCACGGACTCGACTCCGCGCAGGTGCAGCAGGTGCGACAGCATGAGTCCCGCCGGCCCGGCGCCGACGATGCCGACCTGGGTACGCATCTGCGGCATCCTCTCGGGGGCGTTCGCCTGGCGAACGGGTGTTCTCTTCTTGAACGTTGGCACGTGGTCCCGGCCCGCGTCAACGCTCGGCCCGCGCCTCCGTGCGCGCCGGCCGTCCCCTGTAGACCGGGCGGACCGTCTACGCTGGCATACCGGCGGCGAACCGGGCGTTCAAGGCAGCCCCGGACCTCTGCGGCCGGAGACCGGTTGAGCGTGCGCGAGGAGGCGGTGAGACCGGGCGGCAGGCACCGATCCACGGCCAGGGAAGGGAGCGAGGGTGGCGCAGCGGCGAGCACTGGTGGTTCGGGGCGGCTGGGAGGGGCACCAGCCGGTCGAGGCGACGGAGCTGTTCCTCCCGTTCCTCGAACGCAGCGGCTACGCGGTGCGGGTCGAGGAGTCGACGGACGTCTACGCCGATGCCGCCGAGATGGCCGGCACCGACCTCGTCGTGCAGTGCGTGACGATGTCGCAGATCACCCCGGAGCAGGTGGCGGGCCTCAGCGCGGCGGTCGTCGCCGGGACGGGGTTCACCGGCTGGCACGGCGGCATCGTGGACTCGTTCCGCGCGTCCTCCGACTACCTGCACCTGGTGGGCGGCCAGTTCGCGACCCATCCGGGCAAGGAGCCGTGCGAGCGTCGCGGTGCGGCGGAGGACAACTTCCTGCCGCACCCGGTACGCATCACCGACCTGGGGCGGGAGCATCCGATCACCGCGGGGATCGGCGACATCGAGCTGGTCACCGAGCAGTACTGGGTGCTGCACGACGACCTGATCGACGTGCTGGCCACCACCACCCACCCGGCGCAGGCCTGGCAGCCGTGGCACCGGCCGGTCACCTCGCCGGCGATCTGGACCCGGCAGTGGGGTGCTGGGCGCGTCGTCGTGACGACCCCGGGGCACAGCCTCGAGGTGCTGGAGCACCCGAGCGTGCGTACCGTCATCGAGAGGGGGATGGTGTGGGCGACCCGCACCGCGTCGGCGTCGTAGGGCTCGGGGTCATCTCCCGCGCCTACCTCGACACGCTCGCGAACCACCCGGCGGTGCGCATCGTGGCGGTGGCCGACCTCGACGCCTCCCGGTCCGCCGCGACCGCCGCCCAGCTTCCCGGCGCCGAGGCGTCGAGCGTCGAGCGCCTGCTCGACCGCCCGGACGTGCAGACGGTGCTCAACCTCACGATCCCCGCGGCGCACGCCGAGGTCTCCCTCGCCGCGATCGACGCGGGCAAGCACGTGTACGTCGAGAAGCCGCTCGCCGCGGCGTTCCCGGACGGCCGTTCGATCATGGAGCGGGCCGCGTCGGCCGGCGTCCGCGTCGGGTGCGCGCCGGACACGGTCCTGGGCACGGGTACGCAGACGGCGCGCGCCGCGATCGACGGCGGGCTCATCGGCCGCCCGCTGTCCGCGTCGGCCGTCATGGTGACCCCGGGGCACGAGCGCTGGCATCCCCACCCCGACTTCTACTACGCCCCGGGCGGCGGCCCGTTGCTGGACATGGGGCCGTACTACATCTCGGCGCTGATCCACCTGCTCGGGCCGGTGCGCGCGGTGCGCGGAGCCGCCAGCCGGCTGCGCGCCGAGCGGGTTGTCGGCTCGGGCCCGCGCCTGGGCCAACGGATCCCGGTGCAGGTGGACACCCACGTCACCGGCGTGCTGGAGCACGCCAACGGCGCCCTGTCCACCATCACGACGAGCTTCGACGGCGTCGCGACGACGGCCGCGCCGATCGAGGTGCACGGGGAGACCGGCACACTCGCCGTGCCCGATCCGAACTACTTCGATGGTGCGGTCCGCCTGTTCGCGCTCGGTGACACCGAGTGGCGGGCTGTCGCGCCCCGGGCGGGCTATGTGGACGGTGCCCGGGGCGTCGGTCTGATCGACGCCGTCCGCGCCGACGGCCGGCGTCCGCCGCGTGCCGGCGGCGACGTCGCGCTGCACGTGCTCGACACGATGACCGCCCTGCTTCGTTCGGCGGCCGAGGGCCGGCGGCTCGAGCTGACGACGGCGGTGGAGCGGCCCGCGCTCGTCCCGCTCACCCCGGCCGAGGAGTGGGGCGGTGGTCACCGCAGCGGCTAACCTGCCGTCATGGCGAGTGTCGAACTGGATGAGTTGATCGTTGCGGACGCCGACGCGCTGCGTTCGTGGTTGTCGGCCCACCACGCCACGTCGCCCGGTGTCTGGCTCGCCCTGACCAGGAAGGGCGGCACCGTCACGACGCTGACCTGGCAGCAGGCGGTCGACGAGGCCCTGTGTTTCGGCTGGATCGACGGGCAGGCCCGCAAACGGGATCAGGAGACCTCCTGGATCCGGTTCACCCCGCGCCGGCCCCGCAGCATCTGGTCACAGCGCAACGTCGCGCACGTGGCCCGGCTGGAGGCGCACGGGCGGATGCTGCCCGCTGGCCGCGCCGCGGTGGCGGCCGCGAAGGCGGACGGGCGGTGGGCGGCCGCCTACGCCCCGCCGTCGGAGGCCGAGGTGCCGGCCGACCTTCTCGCCGCCATCGCCGCCGACCCCGCCGCCCAGGCCATGTTCGACGTGCTCACCAAGACCAACCGGTTCGCTCTCATCCACCGCCTCAACGCCGTCAAACGCGCGCAGACCCGGGAGCGCAAGATCGGCGAGTTCGTCGCCATGCTGGCCCGCCACGAGACGATCCACCCGCAGAAGGCCAGGCTGCTGAACCCACCGTGATCGGTCCTCCACTCCGCCGAGCATGCGTGGCACGCAATCCGAGTGCGGTGGGCGACCGGACCCGTGTTGACTCGGACGGTGGATCGTCAACGGCTCAGCAGCATCGCGCACTCGCGCCACCCGATCGCGGCCCCGATCTTCGATGTCAACGTCAACCGGCTCCTGCGTCGAGCGGGCCGTCAACCGACGGCTCGTGTCCTCGACCTCGGCTGTGGCGAGGGCGCCTGGATGTTGCAGGCCCTCGCCCACCATCCGGACGGGCACGCGGACGGCGTGGACGTCAGCGCGTACGCCCTCGACCGCGCGGCCGGCGCCGCCGCCGCGCGCGGCCTCGCGGACCGGCTCACCCTGCACGAGCGCGACGCCCGGACGTACGTGCCCGACGGCGACTACGACCTGGTGCTGTGCGTCGGCTCGACCCACGCGTTCGGCGGATTCGGCGGGACGCTGGAGCTGGCCGGTCGGCACGTCAACGCCGACGGCATCCTCCTGGTCGGCGAGGGGTTCTGGCAGGTCCCGCCGACCCCGGAGGCACTGGCGGCGCTCGGTGCGAAGCCCGAGGAGTTCACCGACCTCGCCGGCCTGGTCGACGCCGCCGAGCGGGCCGGCTGGACGCCGACGTACGCCCATGTCAGCGACGCCGCCGAGTGGGACGACTACGAATGGTCGTGGATCGGTTCGCTCACGGAGTGGGCGCTGGACAACCCCGGCCACCCGGACGCCACCGAGGCGCTCACCGTTGCCCGGGAGCACCGCGATCAGTGGTTGCGTGGGTACCGCGACGTGCTGGGTTTCGTGACGTTGGTGCTACGCCGCGGCTGACCACCGTCACGGTCGACCCCGAGCCACGGCGATGTGCTTCGG
The DNA here is from genome assembly GCF_042670805.1 of Micromonospora sp. NPDC057141. Taxonomy (NCBI): domain Bacteria; kingdom Bacillati; phylum Actinomycetota; class Actinomycetes; order Micromonosporales; family Micromonosporaceae; genus Micromonospora; species Micromonospora sp. NPDC057141. The sequence goes on from NZ_JBHUVA010000071.1 coordinate 17,410, forward strand.
ATTCCGCCAAGAACGGCGCGGGATGTTCCCGATTTCGGCGGGTCCATCCTGGGTGGATGGTCGTTGTCGGCCATGATGGCAGGGGTGCGGGAAGATAAGGGCCGGACGCGCTCGTGGTTGTTGCTGGGCGCCGGGGTGGCCGGTCTGGCGGGAACGGTTCTGCTGCTGCTACAGGGCTCCCCGGAACGGCTGGGCACCGCAGACCAGTTGGGCAGCGTGGTCGGCGCGGCGATGGGCACGCTGGGGTTGGTGGTGGCCGTCGCGGGACTGCGGGCGGCGCGTCGCCCGGTGCCGGCCGACCCCGCGACGCTGCTGGACGACGCCTGTGACGAGCTGGCCCGGCAGGTACACCGGCAGTGGGCGCACGAAGCCGGGGCTCGGGGGTTGCTGCGGCCCGAGCCGCTGCGGGTGCGGTGGTGCCCCACCGGCCGGCCGGTCACCGCCACGGAAGGGGAGGTCTTCGGTCCCACCGGAAGCCGGAAGATCACCCGGTTGTCCGGCGACGTCACCGGGATCGCCCAGCTGTGGCGGCAGCTACCGGCTCGGCAGTTGGTGGTCATCGGAGCGGCCGGGGCCGGGAAGACCTCTCTCGCGGTCCTGCTCACCCTCGGCCTGCTCACCGAACGGCAGGACCGCCGGGAGGTGCCGGTGCTGCTGAACCTGGCCGGCTGGGACCCCGACCGGGAGCATGCGGACACGTGGCTGGCCCGCCGGCTGGCCGAGCTCTACCCCGCGCTGGGTGACCAGGGACGCTTCGGTCGGGACGCCGCCGGGCGGCTCGTGGACCGGGCCCGGATCGTGTCGGTGCTCGACGGGCTGGACGAGATTCCCGCGCCGTCCCGCGCCGCCGCGGTGGCGGCGCTGACCGACGCGGTGGGTCGCGACCGGCCGTTGGTGCTCACCTGCCGCGCCGAGGAGTACCAGGAGACCATCGCCGCGACCGGCACCCCGTTGGCCCGCGCCGCCGTGGTGGAGATCGAACCCCTCACCGGACGACAGGCAAGCGAATACCTGCCCGCAGGGCAGATCAACGGCGTACGACGCTGGGCAGCGGTCACCGCCCACCTGCGAACCCACCCGCACGGGCCGTCGGCCCAGGCACTGGCCACCCCGCTGATGGTGTACCTGGCCCGCACCGTCTACACCCCGCCGCACACCGACCCGGGGGCGCTGACCAGGTTCACCGACCGGACGGCCATTGAGGAACACCTGCTCGAGGCATACCTGCCCACCCTCTACCATCCCCGTACCCCCGCCCGGGACGTCGACAACCCGCCACCCGTGCACCACTACCCGCCCGGCGAAGCCCGCAAATGGCTGACCTTCCTCGCCCGTCACCTGCATCGACAGGGCGGCAGCGACCTGCACTGGTGGCAACTCGTCACCGCCGTTCCGCAACCCAGGCTCGCGGTCAGCCTCACGGTCGGGCTCGCGTACGCGCTCCTGATCGGACCGGTGGGCGGGCTCGTGTTCGGGCTGGTGTACGGGCTCACGGCGGGGCAGCCGGCCGGGCTTACCGCCGGGCTCCTGGTCGGTCCGGTGTTCGGGCTCGCGGCCGGACTCAGGATCTCCGCAGGATTCGTGCACTTTACCCACGACGCCGCCGAACCAGGCCGGTTGCGCGTGAATCCCGAGAACCTCACGTTCGGGCTCGCGGTCGGGTCGGCGTTCGGGCTCGTCTTCGGATCCGCCGTCGGGGTCGTGGGTGAACCGGTGATCGGGCCGGTGGTCGGGCCGGCGATCGGGCTCGTGGGCGGGGGTCTGGGCGGCGCCGCGTTCGGCCTCGTGGCTCGCTTCCACCGCACCGCCGGATCCGTGCACGTCACCCGCGAGGTCGCCGGGCGGGGCCGGCTGCGTGTGAACCCCGATAACCTCACCTTCGGGCTGGTGTACGGGCTCGTGGGCGGGCTTTCGGCCGGGTTTCTTGCCGGTCCGGTGGCCGGATTCGTGGTCGGACTCGTGACGGGGCCGGTGGTCGGGCTGGTGACCGGGCTCAGGTTCACGGGCGGCTTCGCCGTGCACCTCACCCACGAGGTGGCCGGGCCGAGCCGACTGCGCGTACACCCCGGAAACCTCGGGTTCGGAATCGTGTACGGGCTCGTGGGTTGGTTCCTGGCCGGGCTCGTGGTGGGCCCTGCGGTCGGCCTCGCGGTCGGGTTGGTGGTCGGGCTCGCCGGCGGCGTCCCGTACGGGCTCAGGCCCGCCAACCGTAGCGAACTCCTCGATCCCCGGCTCACCCTCCGTGGCGACCGAGCCCTCTTCCTCACCGGCGTCCTCGCGTACGGGGTCGCGTTCGGGCTGATGGGCGGAGTCGTCGGCGCACTGGTGTACGGGCTCGGGGGTGGGCTCTCCGGTGTGCTCGGGATCGGGCTGGTGGGTGGGCTCGGCGCTGGGCTCGTGGGTGGATTCGGTGGTGCCTGGATCCGGTTCGCGGTGGCGCGGCTCTGGCTGGGGGCAGGCGGTCACCTGCCCTGGCGCGTGATGCGTTTCCTGGACGATGCCTACCGGCGTGGGGTCCTCCGGCGGGTCGGAGCCGCCTACCAGTTTCGCCATGCGCGTCTCCAGGACCATCTGTCCGGCGCGGATCGCCCTCGCCTCTGAGCGAAGAGGCGGTTCGAGGATCTTCTGGTTGGTCTGTGCGCCGTGTCCGGTTGGGGGACCTTCGGTCTGCCGGCGCTGATCCGGCGACGCGACCGAGCGGGGGCGGGCCTGTCCGGCCTCACCCGCCGTCGGGGCCGGCCGCCGGCAGCCGGGTACGCTGCCGACGGGCGATCAGCGCGTCCCGGCCGGCCGCGTCGATCCGGCCGGTCACCCGCAGCCGGGCCATCCCGCCGTCGGGGAAGATGTCCAGCCGGACGTGGGTGGCGGCCCGGGGCTCGGTGACCGGGAAGCGGTGCCGGGTGTCCGGCCGCAGCCGGGTCTCCGGCAGCAGGGGAAACCACGCCGCCGGGTCGTCGAGGTCGCCGTGGCGGTCGTCGGCGGCGCGCAGCGCGGCCCGGCCCGGGGCGTTGCCCTTGAAGTGGCTGGTGTCCAGGTCCACGAAGTGCACGACCCCCGGCACGCCCAGCCGGACCAGCACCCAGTCGTTGCCGTCGTCGCGGCGGCGGGCGGTCTCCCAGCCCTCGCCCATCACCCGGGCCGGGCCGGGGGCGAGCAGGTTCTGCGGGGCGCCGTAGAACCGGTCGCTGCACCCCTGCACCCGGCCGCCGTGTTCCGTCGCGGCCAGGTCGAGGATATCGGGCAGCAACCGGGGGTCGGGCACCACGTCCCCGTGCACCCGCAGCCGGGCGACCCCGCCGTCGGGGAAGATGGTGAGCCGCACGTGGGTGACGTGGTGGGGCACGCTGACCGGGAAGACGTTGCGGCTGTCGCCGGCCAGCGGCGAGCGGTCGAGCAGCGGCACCCAGTGTGCCTTGGCGAGCTCGTCCGGCCCCGGGTAGCCGTCGACGGCGCACCCGTCGACGGCGGCGAACGGCGGATAGTTGCCGGTGAAGAAGCTGGTGTCGACGACCAGCAGCCGCACGACGCCCGGCAGGCCGAGCCGGACGATGGCGTGGTCGCAGCCGGGCTCGCGGCGGCGGCGGGTCTCCCAGCCGTCGTAGACCTGGCCCTTCGCGGCGAAGGTGCGGGGCGAGAAGGTCGGCGGCAGCGGGTCGACCAGGTTGTCGGCGGCGGCGAAGAACTCGTCGTTGGCGGCGATCACGCCGCCGCCGAAGGCACGCGACGCCAGGTCGGGCAGGGTGGTCAGATCGGGCAGCGCGGCCAGGTCGGCGAGGGCGGCACGGCCGGGGCAGGCGGCGGCCGGGTCGGCCGGGGTGCTCATGCCACACCCGCCCGCAGCAGCCGGCCGCGCGGGGCGTCGCCGGTGACCGGTTCACCGCGCAGCCACACGGACCGCACCACCCCGGTCAACCACTGCCCGGCGTACGGCGTCACGGGGTGCCGGTGGTGCAGCAGGCCCGGCTCGACGCGGAAGCCGGCGTCCGCGTCGAAGGCCACCAGGTCGGCGTCGCCGCCCACCGAGATCCGCCCCTTTCCGGGCAGCCCGACCAGGTCGGCCGGGCCGGTGGCCATCCAGCCGACCACGTCGGCCAGGCCGTGCCCCCGGCGACGGGCCTCGGTCCACACCACCGGCAGGCTGAGCTGCACCGACGCGATGCCGCCCCAGGCGGCGGCGAAGTCTCCGGTGTCGGCCCGTTTCAGCTCCGGCAGGCAGGGCGAGTGGTCGCTGACCACACAGTCCACCGCGCCGTCGGCCAGCGCCGCCCAGAGCAGGTCCTGGTTGGCCCGGTCCCTGATCGGCGGGCAGCACTTGAACTCCGTCGCGCCGTCGGGCACCTGCTCGGCGGTCAACGCGAGGTAGTGCGGGCACGTCTCCACGCTCAGCCGCACACCGGCGGCCCGCGCGGCGACCAGCTCGGGCAGGGCCCCGACCGACGACAGGTGCAACACGTGCATCCGGGCACCGGTGCGGCGGGCGGCGGCCACCACCGTGGCGACGGCGGACCGCTCGGCCACCGGCGGCCGGGACGCCACGAAGTCGGCGTAGCGCGGCGACGGGGGCGACTCGCGTACCGACCCCGGGTCCTCGGCGTGCACGACGAAGAGCGCGTCGACCGTGCCCAGGGCCCGCTCCAGCAGGTCGGCGTCGACCGGCGGGAACTCCGGCACGCCCGAGTCGACGAGGAACGCCTTGAAGCCGAACACCCCGGCCCGGTCCAGCGCCACGAGGTCGCCGAGGTTGCCCGGCACCACGCCGCCCCAGAACCCGACGTCGACGTGGCAGCGGCCCCGCGCGGCGGCGCGCTTGGCCTCCAGCGCGGCCACGGTGACCGTCGGCGGGACGCTGTTCAGCGGCATGTCGATCAGGGTGGTGACGCCGCCGGCCGCGGCGGCCCGGGTGGCGCTGGCGAAGCCCTCCCACTCGGTGCGGCCGGGCTCGTTGACGTGCACGTGCGTGTCCACCAGGCCGGGCAGCAGGGCGACGTCGCCCAGATCCTCGTCGACGGCGGCGTCGAGCGGCGCGTCGTATCCGGCGAGCGCGGCGATCCGGCCGGCGCGCACGGCGACCGCCGCCGGCCGTTGCCCGTGCGGCAGCACCGCCCGACGGGACCGCACCACCAGGTCGTAGCTCATCGGACCCCCGCCAGCAGCCGGCGGTGCGCCCGGGTGGCCGCCAGGGCGAGGGTGTCGGCGTCGGCGGTCCGCAGCTCCGCATGCTCGACGACGGTCCGGCCGCCGACCAGCAGCAGCGCCAGCGGTGCCGGCGGGCCGAGCACCAGCGCCGCCACCGGGTCGTCGATGCCGGCGTGGCCCAGCCCGTCGAGGCGCCAGAGCGCGACGTCGGCGAGCTTGCCCACCTCCAGCGAGCCGATCTCGTCGGCGCGGCCGAGGCACCGCGCCCCGCCCATGGTGCCCAGGGCGAGGGCCTGCCGGGCGGTCAGCGCCGCCGGGCCGCCGCGCAGGCGGGCCGCGTACAACGCCTGGCGCAGTTCCGCGCCGAGCTGGCCGGCCTCCTGGGAGGCGGCGCCGTCGACGCCGAGGCCCACCGGCACCCCGGCGGTGAGCAGGTCCGGCACGCGGGCGGTGCCGGCGCCGAGGCGGGCGTTCGAGCTGGGGCAGTGCGCCACCGCCGTGCCGGTGGCGGCCAGCCGGGCCAGCGCCGGGTCGTCCAGGTGTACGCCGTGGGCCAGCCACACGTCGTCGCCGAGCCAGCCGAGCTGTTCGGCGTACTCGACCGGGGTGCAGCCGTGGGTGGCGCGGCAGTATTCCTCCTCCTCGGCGGTCTCCGCGAGGTGGGTGTGCAGCCGGACCCCCCGCCGCCGGGCCAGCGCGGCGGACTCCCGCATCAGGGTGCCGGTGACCGAGAACGGCGAACACGGGGCCACCGAGACGCGCAGCATCGAGCCGGGGGACGGGTCGTGGTAGCGGTCGATGGCGGCCTCGGTGGCCAGCAGCGCCGCCTCGGTGCGCTCCACCAGCGAGTCCGGGGGCAGGCCGCCCGCCGACCGGCCGAGGTCCATCGACCCCCGGCACGGCTGGAAGCGCAGCCCGACCAGCCGGGCGGCCTCGATCTCGGCGGCCAGCGGGTCGTCGCCGCCCGGGGGGAACACGTAGTGGTGGTCGGTGCTGGTGGTGCAGCCGGACAGGGCGAGCCAGCCCAGCCCGGCGGCTGCCGCCGCGTTGACCATGTCGGCGTCCAGGTGGGCCCAGACCGGGTAGAGGGTGGTGAGCCAGCCGAACAGGTCGGACTGCTGGGCCAGCCCCCGGGTCACCCACTGGTAGAGGTGGTGGTGGGCGTTGACCAGGCCCGGGGTGGCCAGGCAGCCGGTGCCGTCGACCCGGCGGGCCGACGGGTCCACGGGGCCGGCCGGCCCGACCCCGACGGCGGTGATCCGCCCGTCGTCGCCGATCACCACGTGGCCGGCGCGGTGCTCGGTGCCGGCGGCGTCGACCGTGGCGACGGCGCAGTTGTCGATGACGATCACGGCGGTCACCAGTCGCCGTCGGCCGGTGCGACGTCGTCGCGGCCGACGGTGCCCTCGATCACCCCGTACGGCTGGTCGGTGGCGACGAAGACGGCGTTGGGGTTGTCCAGCCCGAACGGCGACAGGTCGACCGGGACGTGGTGCCGGTTGGGCAGCGACAGCCGGATCTCCGCCAGCTCCGGCCTGGTCTCCAGCACCCGGCGGCCCATCGCGTACAACGTCTGCTGCAACGAGCGGCTGTACGTCTCGACGAACGCGGCGACCAGCGCCTCGCGTACCTGCCGGTAGGCGGCGTCCCAGTCCGCGTGGGCGTCGAGGTGCCGCCAGCGGGCGTCCACGGCGGTGGCCAGGATCCGATCGGTGCTTTCCGGCAGCGTCGTGTGTTCGTCGCGCGCGAAGCCGTGGAACTCGGAGTTCGTGGTGTTCATCAGCACCAGATCGGTCAGCCCGGACACCACCCGTGCGGCGTCCCCGTCGTAGGTGACCGTCGCGGTGCGGGTCTCCGCGCCGCTGCGCTGGAAGGAGTGCTGCCCGAGCCGCTGCCAGCCGAACTCCCGCACCGCCACCCGCGCGTGCCGGATGGCCGGTTGGCTGTGCACGAAGTGCCGGGCCAGCAGGAGCGCGAACGCCTCGGGGGAGGCGACGCCGTGCCTGCGGGCGAACGCGTACACCGTGTTCTTCTGTGAGTCGGTCGGCAGCACCTGGCTGTTGTCGCCGGTGAGATGGGTGGCGGCCAGGTCCCCGGCGAGGGCGGTACGCACGTCGAGGTCCCGCAGCGTGTGCCGGTCGCCGTCGCGGACCACGTGGACCACGCGCACCTGGGCCTTGCCGTACCGGTTGGGCCCCAGCACGATTCCCATCTGTCAACTCCCTCGGTAGGTGGTGTAGCCGAACGGACTGAGCAGCAGCGGCAGGTGCAGGTGCGCCGCGGGATCGCCGACTGCGAAGGTGAGCACCACCTCCGGGAAGAAGGGATCCGGTCCGAGGTGCCCGTCGAGGTCGAAGACGAGCCGGTACCGGCCGGCCGTCCACTGCCCCGCCGGCACCCAGTCGCGCAACCGGCCGTCGGCGTCGGTCAGACCGGTGCCGACCTGTCGCCACCGCCCGCCGTCGAGCCGGTCGAGCCGGACCGGGATGCCCGGCGCGGGGGCCCCGACGACCGTGTCCAGCACGTGCGTGGAGAGCGGCGCGGTCGCGCCCGCGTCAGGCCGGCTCATCGAGCAGCTTCCTGATCCGCAGCGCGGCGATGCTCGCCAGTTCCTCGCGTACCACCTCCCGTTCGGTGGCCTCGTCGTGCGCCAGCCGGTCCCGCGCGGCGGCCAGCAGCTCCGTGTCGCTGCGGCCGGCGGCGCAGATCAGGAACAGGTGCCCGAAGCGGCGCTCGTACTCCTCGTTGGCCTCGGCGATGGCGGCCCGGGTCCGGTCGGACGACCCGTCCAGGCCGGACTGTTCCCCGCGCGACCAGCCGTCCTCCCGGCGCTGCCCCGCCGGGCGCTCGCCGATGCGCGGGTGGGCGGCCAGCGCCTGCGCGACCTCCGGCCAGGTCAGCCGCGCGCTGGCGGCGAGCGCCGAGGCCAGCAGCGCGGCCAGGTCCGGGTACGGCCGCCCGGCGGCGATCTCGCGGGCCCAGCGGGGCACGGCACAGCAGGCCGCCAGCTCGTCCTCGGCCCGCTGCGCGGCGAGCGCGTTGAACTGCTCGATCCGTTTCACCGGTCGCCTCCCCTGGCCCTGCCTCCGCAGAAGGAGTCAAACAGGCCGGCCGGTGGGGCGGACAGCGCCGCGATGGCCAAAAGCGCCGGGGTTCCCGGTGCCGTTGTTGGACGTTCGTCCAACCGTTCACCAGCCACGGGTCGTGGCTGGTGAACGGTGCGGGTCAGCCGTGGATGCTGCCGGTGGCGTCGCGCAGTCGGCCGCCCGCGCGGCCGTGCCGGACCGCGACGAGTTCCGCGGCGATGCTGACGGCGATCTCGGCGGCGCCGCGACCACCCACGTCCAGGCCTACGGGTGAACTCAGCCGGGCCAACGCCGTCTCGGTGACGCCGGCCTCGCGGAGCCGGCCGAGCCGGTCGTGGTGGGTCCGCCGGGAGCCCATCGCCCCCACGAAGCCCAGCGGAAGGCCGAGCGCCAACCGCAGCACCGGAACGTCGAACCTCGGGTCGTGGGTGAGCACGCAGACGGCGGTGCGCTCGTCCAGCCGACCCGCCTCGGCCTCGGCCGCGAGGTAGCGGTGCGGCCAGTCGACGACCACCTCCCGCGCCTGCGGGAAGCGGCGCGCGGTGGCGAAGACCGCGCGGGCGTCGCAGACGGTGACCCGGTAGCCGAGGACGTCGCCGATCCGGGCCAGCTCGGCCGCCACGTCGATCGCGCCGCACACGATCAGCCGGGGCGGCGGGGCGTAGGAGCGCACCAGCACGGTCACCGGCTCCGCCGCGCCGGGACCGGCGGGCGGCAGCCGCACCGGAGCACTGCGGCCCTCGGCCAGCAGCCAGCGGCCGGCGGCCAGCGCCGCCTCGTCCAGCCGGGGGTCGCCGAGGGTGCCGTGGTGGCCGGCCGGGCCGGCCACGATCCGCCGGCCGAGCCGCCCCGCCGGCCCCTGCACGCAGGTCAGCACCGCCACCGCCGTGCCCGCGCGGACGGCCCCGGCCAGCACCGGCAGCTCCGCGAAGCCGGCGCGGTCGACCCGTTCGACGTACACCTCGATGGTTCCCCCGCAGGTCAGGCCCACCGCGAACGCGTCGGCGCCGGTCACCCCGAAGCGCAGCAGCGCGGGCCGTCCGGTGCGCACGGCCTCCTGGCAGGACTCGTGCAGCGCCGCCTCGACGCAGCCGCCGGAGACGCTGCCGGTGACCGAGCCGTCCGGGCCGACCAGCATCGCCGTGCCGGCCGGGTAGGGGGCGCTGTGCCAGGTCTCGACGACGGTGGCCAGGCCGACGGCGTCGCCGTCGTCGCAGCGGCGCACCAGCTCGGCGAGCACCTCATTCATGGCCGGGCGACCCGGCGGCGGTGGGCGGTGCGGAGTCGGCGGGTGGCGCGGTGGCGGCGGGTGGCGCGGTGGCGGCCGGTGGCACAGAGCCGGCGGGCGGGGCGTCGAGGTCGCTGTCGTGTGCCACGTCGGCGCACGGCACGATCCGCACCCGGTCGAGCCGTTGCCGCAGGTAACCGCCCGCGCCGCTGTCACCGACGGCCGAGGCGCACACGCCGGCCCAGTGCTCCCGGCCCAGCAGCACCGGATGGCCCCGGCGGCCCGGCCCGTAGCCGGCCGTGGCCAGGCACGCCGGGGTGGCGCCGGCCGCGACCCGCCGCACCGCCTCGGCGGAAATGCCCGGCATGTCGACCAGGAGCACCACCACCGCCACCGCCTCGGTGGCGGTCAGCGCCCGCAGCCCCACCCGCAGCGAGGAGCCCATCCCGGTGGCCCACCGGGGGTTGCCGACCACCCGGGCACCGGAGAGGTCGGCGTCGGCGCGGACCCGGTCGGCCGCCGCGCCGAGCACCACCAGCGCCGGCGCGCAGCCGGCCCCGACGAGGGTACGCACCGCGCGTTCCACCAGCAGCGAGCCGCGGTGGTGCACGAGCGCCTTGGGCCTGCCGTAGCGGCGGCCGGCACCGGCGGCGAGCACCAGCCCGGCGACGGCTCCGGGGGGCGACCCGGGTGGGCGGGACAGCTGCACGACGTCTCCCTCGCGCTGGGCGGAGCGCCCCACGCCTGTCGCTGCCGGCACCGAACCACGAGGTGTCTGGTCGCGGCGCTGCCCGAGCGGGCGTCGGATCGGCTCACCATGCGGAGCGGACCGGGAGGCTGTCAAGGGTGCCCGCCCCGGGCGCGGCGGCTCCCGCCCCGGTTTGGAGCTTCGTCCAACGAAGCCGGTTCCGCCCCCGGTCGTGTTGTCGCCGGCGGGCATTGTCGGGCCGGCGGCCGGGTTGCTTGGATTCCCCCAACCGGTCCCCGCCACCCGGCCCGCCCGCCGCACCCACCCGCCCGGCGGGGCCCTCGGCCGGCGGCATCCGCCCCGAACGAAAGCGCGAAGCCTGTGGACCTGTTCACCGTGCACGACGTGATCCCCGCGGACGCCGACGCGTGGCAGCCGGGCGACCGCTGGCTCGGCGGCGGCACGTACCTCTTCTCGCAGCCGCAACCACAGGCACGCCGGCTGCGCGACCTCACCGCCCTGGCCTGGCCCCCGCTGCGGACCAGCCGCGACCCCCACGAGCCGGGCCTCGACATCGCCGCGACCTGCACCGTCGCCGAGCTGTCCCGGTACGCTCCGCCGGCGCGCTGGCCGTCGCTGGGCCCGCTGATCCGGGGCTGCTGCGACGCCTTCCTCGCCTCGTTCAAGGTGTGGAACGTCGCGACGGTCGGCGGGAACCTCTGCGCGGCGCTACCGGCCGGGCCGATGATCTCGTTGGTCACCGCCGCCGCAGGCAGCTGCCTGATCCGGGGCCTGGACGGGCGGCAGCGGCGCGTGCCGGCGAGCGGGCTGGTCCGCGACGTGGGCGCCACCGTGCTGCGGCCGGACGAGTACCTGCACACGATCCGCCTACCCGCGCGGACCCTGGGCGGCCGGTTCGCGCTGCGGCGGGCGTCGCTGCACCCGCTCGGCCGCTCGGCGGCTCTCGTCATCGGTCACCGGGACCCGGACACCGGGGCGTTCACCCTCACCGTGACCGCCGCCACCCGGCGACCGGTCGGCATCGCCCTGGCCGGCCTGCCCCGGCCGGGTGAGCTGGCCGCGTTGCTGGACGCCCGCATTCCCGCCGGGGAGTGGTACGACGACGTGCACGGCCTGCCGGCGTGGCGGCGGCAGATGACCCTGCGGCTGGCCGAGCAGGTCCGCGCCGAGCTGGCCCGGGTGACGGCGCGGTGAGCGTACGGGTGAACGGCCAACGGTGCGCCGTCGCGCCGACCGGCGGCCAGTGCCTGCGCGGCTACCTGCGCGAACAGGGCTGGTTCGGGGTGAAGAAGGGCTGCGACACCGGCGACTGCGGGGCCTGCACGGTGCACGTCGACGGCCTGCCGGTGCACAGTTGCCTCTATCCCGCCGTGCGGGCCGTCGGCCGCGAGGTGACCACCATCGAGGGGGTCGGCGCCGTCGCCGGTGGGCCCGAGACGCAGCAGCGGTTCCTGGACGCCCAGGGCTTCCAGTGCGGCTTCTGCACCGCCGGGTTCATCATGACCGCCGTCGCCCTCGACGACGCGCAGCGCGCCGACCTGCCCGCCGCGCTGAAGGGCAACCTGTGCCGGTGCACCGGCTACCGGTCGATCGCCGACGCGCTGCGCGGCGTCCGCAACGTCGAGGACGCGGCCCCGGGCGGGGCGGTGGGCCGGAACCTGCCGGCGCCGGCCGGGCCCGACATCGTCACCGGCGCGGCCCGGTTCACCGCCGACGTGACCGTGCCCGGGCTGGCCCACGTCAGGCTGGTCCGCTCGCCCCTGCCGCACGCCCGGATCGTCGACGTCGACGCGCGCGCCGCCCTCGCCGTGGCGGGCGTGCTCGCCGTGCTCACCCACCGGGACGCGCCGACGACCCTCTTCTCCACCGCCCAGCACGAGAACGCCGACGACGACCCGGCGGACACCCGGGTCCTCGACGACGTGGTCCGGCACGTCGGGCAGCGGTTCGCCGTCGTGGTCGCCGAGACCGAGGCCGCCGCCGAGCAGGGCTGCGCCCGGGTACGGGTCGACTACCAGCCGCTGCCCGCCGTCACCGACCCCGAGCGGGCGATGCGGGCGGACGCGCCGGCGATCCACGGCGACAAGGGCGCGGAGTCCCGCATCGCGCGCCCGGCCGGGAACGTGGCCGCCGAGCTGCACGGCGAGTGCGGCGACGTGCACGCCGGGTTCGCCGCCGCCGACGTGGTGTACGAGGAGACGTTCCGCACCCAGCGGGTGCAGCACGCGCACCTGGAGACGCACTGCGCCATCGCCTCGTTCGACCCGGACGGGCGGATCGTCGTCCGCAGCAGCACCCAGACGCCGTTCCTCACCCGGCGGGCCCTCGCCCGGATCTTCGACCTGCCGCCCGAGCGCATCAGGGTGGTGGCCGGCCGGGTCGGGGGCGGCTTCGGCGGCAAGCAGGAGATGCTGGTCGAGGACGTGGTGCTGCTCGCCGCGTTGCGTACCGGGCGGCCGGTGAAGCTGGAGTACACCCGGGCCGAGCAGTTCACCGCCGCCACCACCCGGCACCCGTTCACCATCCGGGTACGCGTCGGCGGCCGGCGCGACGGGACGTTGACCGCGCTGCAACTGCGGGTGGTCTCGGACACCGGCGCGTACGGCAACCACGGGCCGGGGGTGCTCTTCCACGGCTGCGCGGAGTCGGTGGCGGTCTACCGGTGCCCCGCCAAGCGGATCGACGCCTTCGCGGTCTACACCAACACGGTGCCGTCCGGCGCCTTCCGGGGGTACGGCCTCGGTCAGGTCTCCTTCGCCGTCGAGTCCGCCGTCGACGAGCTGGCCCGCCGGCTGGGCGTCGCGCCGGAGGACTTCCGCGCCCGCAACGTCGTCCGCGACGGCGACGACCTGATCACCCCGGCCGGCCACCCGGACGACCTCGCGATCCGCAGCTACGGCCTCGACCAGTGCCTGGGCGTCGTCCGCTCCGCGGCGGCGGAGCCGGCCACCGGGCCGGGCGCGCCGGCGGGATGGCTGGTCGGCGAGGGGTCCGCATTGGCCATGATCGCGACCGGGCCGCCGGGGGGACACCACGGTCGGGCCCGGCTGAGCCTCACCCCGACCGGCGGCTACCAGCTCGACGTGGGGACGGCCGAGTTCGGCAACGGCTCCACCACCGTCCACCGGCAGATCGCCGCCGACGTGCTGGGTACCGCCGTGGACCGGATCCGGGTCCGGCAGTCGGACACCGCGCTGGTCGGGCACGACACCGGCGCGTTCGCCTCCACCGCCACGACGGTGGCCGGCACCGCCGTGCTCCGGGCCGCCACCGCGCTGCGCGCGCTCCTGCTCGACCTCGCCGCCGGGGCCCGCCCCGGTGCCGGGCGGGCCGGCCTGCGGCTGGGCGGCGACGCCGTCCACGGCGCCGGTGAGCCGCTGCCCCTGGCCGACCTGCACCGGCTGGCCGTCGCGCGGGACACCCCGCCGACCGCCACCGGTCACGCCGATGGCGCCGAACGGTCGGTGGCCTTCAACGTCCACTGGTTCCGCATCGCCGTCGACCCGGAGACCGGCGAGATCAGGGTGCTGCGCAGCGTGCACGCTGCGGACGCCGGCACGGTGCTGAACCCGATGCAGTGCCGCGCCCAGGTCGAGGGGGGCGTGGCGCAGGCACTCGGTGCCACCCTCGCCGAGCACGTACGCCTCGACGCCGAGGGCCGGGTGACGACCACCGACTTCCGCAACTACCACCTGCCGACCTTCGCCGACGTGCCGCGCACGGAGGTGCACTTCGCGCGCACCGCCGACCCGCTGGGTCCGGCCGGGGCGAAGTCGATGAGCGAGAGCCCGTTCAACCCGGTCGCCGCGGCCATGGCCAACGCGCTGCGCGACGCGACCGGGGTCCGCTTCACCGACCTGCCGTTCACCCGCGACCGGGTCTGGCAACGCCTGTCGCCGGGGGCGAACGGTCGGCACGTTCCGCCGTGAACCGGCGAGGATCGGATACGGAACGGAAACCTCACCGTCCTACCGTTTGCCGATCGGGTTCCTCGACGACGGGGATGACGATGCTGCTACGCGACGCGCTGGCCCTGCCGGCACTCAGGCTGACCCTGCTCACCGGCGGCGACGGGCTGGACCGCCCGGTGAGCCAGGTCTTCGTCACGGACCTGCCCGACCCCCGCCGCTACCTCCGCGGCGGCGAGGTGGTGCTCACCGGCCTGATGTGGCGGCGGCGGGACACCGACGCCGAGAACTTCGTCCGGTCCTGCGCCAAGGCCCGGGTCAGCGCGATCGGCGCCGGTCACGCGGCCCTCGGCCGGGTCCCGACCGACCTGGTCGAGGCCTGCCGCCGACACGGCGTGCCCCTGTTCGAGGTCCCGGTGGAGGTGTCCTTCCGCGAGGTCATCGAGGCGCTCGCGCCGTCGGTGTGGAAGCAGCGGGCCACCGGGCTGGCCACCGTGCTCGGCCGGCAGCGGGGAGTGGTCGCGGCGATGGCCGCCGGCGCCCGGCTGCCCGACCTGCTGCCGGCGGTCGCCGCCGACCTGGGCGTACGGTGCTGGTTGCTCTCGCCCGCCGGCCGGCTGGTCGCCGGCACCGCCCCGCTGCCGGCGTCGGCCGCCCGGGAACTGTGCACCGCCTTCCTGACGGCCACCCGGCTGCCGTTCACGACCCGGGTCGACGGGACCCGGGTGTCGGTCACCGCGATCACCGGCTCACCGGAGCACCGGATGGTGTCCTGGCTGCTCGCCTGCGCGTCGGTCGGGGCGCACGCGCCGGCGATCCCCTCGTCGCCCGGCCCGCCGCCGGCCGGGCCGGAGGCTGCCGGGCACGACGTGCTGGCCGAACTGGTCAACATGGCCGCCCTGGAACGGACCCAGGCCGACGAGGCCGAACGGGTCGAGCAACGCCTGGCCGACCAGGTGGGGTGGGCGCTGGCCGGCGACGGCGACGGGGCCGACCTGCGGGCCCGGCTGCGGGCCTGTGGGCTGGCGCCGGATCGGGGCTTCGTCGCGCTGGCCGCGACCCTGACCGGCCTGCGTACGCCTCCGGCGCTGGCCCTGGCGGTGCTGCGCGAGACGATCCGCACCACGGGCCTGCCGGCGGCGGTGACGACACTGCCCGGCGCGCCGGAGCCGACCCTGTTGGCGGTGGTGGGCGACGCCCCATCCGGGCCGGCCGCCGCGACCGTGGCCGGCGCGTTCCGCGGCGCCCTCGACGTTCTTGCCGCCGGGCTGGGCGCCGGGCGTCTCTCGGTCGGGATCAGCACCCCCGGTCGGGCCGCCACCGTGCTGCCGGGTCTCGTGCAGGAGGCCACCCACGCCCTCCGCGCGGCGGCGGCGCGTCCCGGGCCGGTGGCCGTGGTCCGCGCCGAGGAGGTGGCCTCCCACCTGATGCTGCTCGCCGGGGTGCCGGCCGACACCCAGCGGGCCTTCCGGTCCCGGCTGCTCGACCCGCTGACCGGCTACGACCGGCAGCACGGCACGGACCTGGTGCACACCCTGCACGCGTTCCTGTCCGCCAACGGCGCCTGGCGCCGGTGCGCCGAGTCGCTGCACGTGCACGTCAACACCCTGCGCTACCGGATCGGTCAGATCGAGCGGCTCACCGGCCGCGACCTCGGCAGGTTCGAGGACCGGGTGGACCTCTTCCTGGCCCTGCGGCTGGGCGAGGCGTCCGGTTCCTGACCCCGGCGGCCGAGGCCGCTCGCCGCGAGCGAAATTCCGGCGCGGTTCTGCTGAAACCTGCCGCCCACCTCGCGCGTCATCAGGACGAGTCGAGTGAGGACCGCCAGCCGGCAGGGCTGCCGGCCTCGGCCTGGGCCTCGGGAGTCGAGGCAGTCGGGAGGAAACGGTGTTGGTGCGTAGGTGGCTCGCCGGGGCGGGTCTGGTGGTGCTGACCGGTGCCGCCGCGACGCTCTACGGAGCGCTGTCGGCGTCCGCGGGTGACGCCGCACCGGGCGATGCGGTGCCGGCGGCCGGGGCGGGGTCGTCCGGTGCCACGGTGGCGGTCGACCGGCCGGCGAGGGCGAGCGCGGACCCGGTCCTGTCGGGCAAGCGTCGGGTCACGATCGTCCGGGTGGGGTCGTTCGAGTCGGGGCTGTCCCTGCTCGACGGCGGGCGGCTGGCCGAGGTGGACGACGACCGTGGCCGGCAGGTGTTCGTGCCGACCCCGCTGGGCTCGGGAGAATACCTGATCAAGGCGTACTACGGCGGCGGCACCGGGCAGCCGGTCTGCTGGCAGGCGCGCAACCCGAACAACGGTAAGCCGCTGTTCGTGGGCGGTGCCGCCTGCCGGGCGGACGACCCGGCTCAGCGGTTCGTCATCGCGTCCGCCCCCGCCGGAGAGGCCCGTGAGTATCTGATCAGCAACCGGTGGGCGTACCTGCGCGACTCGGCGCGGTCCGGCCTGATCCTGGAGGAGCTGGGCGACGGCCCGCCGGTCAGCAGCTTCCGGTTCAACGACACCGGACCGGCCCCGCGCGGCAGGTGACCCCGTCGG
>NZ_JBHUVA010000072.1:0-33028 GCF_042670805.1 Micromonospora sp. NPDC057141
CCGTTTTTGTTGTGTGTCTGGGGGGCTCGTTTTTGTTTATAAGCTCCCGGCGCGGGCGGGTGGCCCGGCGACAGGGCGCCCCCCCGTCACCCGCGGGGGCCGCCCCGGGTGGGGGGCGGCCCGGCACCCTTGCCTGACAACGCTCTCTCGGTCAGTGCGCCAGCCGGCTTGGAACGGGCGGGAACTTTTTCGCCCCCGTCACCGACAAACCGGGGTGCGGCGCTCTCGGGCGGCGTATCGAGATCGACCTTCCGCCCCGGCGGGAGGTGCCAACCGCCGGAGCCGGGCCGGGAGACAAGTCACGTGAACCGAACAGCGTCGCGGACCGCACCGGTCCGGGTGAGCGCCCGACCGTACCGCCCGTCGGGGCCGACGACCGGGCCCGGCGCGGACGGCCGCCCGTGAGCGGGCCCGGGTGGGCCGCCGGTGCCGGGGCCGACGACGAGCAGGTGACCCGCTGGGCGCGGCTGGCCGGCGCGGGTGACCAGCCGGCCGCTGCCGCGTTCGTGCGGGCCCTCCAAGGCCCGGTGTGGCGGTTCCTGGCCCACCTCGCCGGGCCGGGGGAGGCCGACGACCTGACCCAGGAGACGTTCCTGCGCGCACTGCGCAGCCTGCCCGGCTTCGCCGGCCGGTCCTCGGCCCGCACGTGGGTGTTCAGCATCGCCCGCCGCGTCGCCGTCGACCACGTCCGCACGGCGATGGCCCGCCCGCGCACGGCGGCGCTGCCGGACTGGCAGGCGGCGGCGGAGGGCGCGGGAATGGCCGAGTCCGGCGCGGACGACGGGGTCGTCCTGCGTCAGCTGATCGCCGGTCTGGCCCCGGAGCGACGGGAGGCGTTCGTCGCCACCCAGGTTGCCGGCCTGTCGTACGCCGAGGCGGCGCAGGTCTGCGGCTGCCCCGTCGGCACGATTCGCTCCCGGGTGGCGCGGGCGCGGGAGGACCTTGTCGCCGCGTGGCACGCCGACACCCGACCGACCCGGTCGACGCGGGTCGGCTGAGCCCGCGCGCCCGCCCGTGGATCGGTGAGGTGGCGCCGACGTCGGGTCAGGCGGCCCACCGGTCGTCCCGACCGCCTGCCGCTGTGGCGGGGTGGGCGTGGGCCCGGGCCGAGTACGGATGCGGCGGCAGCAGCCGCAGCGAAGGCGCCGACGGTTCGGGCTGGTCCAGCTCGATTCGCCAGCGGGATCCCGACGACCGGCCCCGCCCGGGCGCGGGCCCGCCCGGCCGCAACCCGGGCCGCGACAGCAGCGCGGTGAGCGCCCAGCCGAACACCAGGATCGCGTGGCTGACCAGCCGCGACACGGCCACCTGGCCGGTCACCAGGTCGTTCACCGACAGCAGCACCAGGGTCGCGACGAAGGCGCTGAGCATCGGCAGCACGCCGGCCGGCGGGAACCGCCGCACCGCCACGAACAGGAACCCGGCGCCGACGGCGACGTTCCACGCCGCCGACTCGTGCCACAGGTGCTGCCCGCTGGCGTGCGCGTGGGCGACGGTCGTGCCTTGGCCGACCTGGACCAGCCCCAGCACCACCTGCACCGCCCCCACCAGGCCCAGCGTGGCCCGCAGCCCGGCGACCAGCCGCTCCCGCCACCGCCCCGCCGACCACCACCGCGTCGGAGGCGCGGCGGCGACGGCGGCGAGCACCGCGTCGGCCAGATCGGGCGCCGCCGTCACCACCCGCGTACGTGCCCGGCGGGTCACCGCCGCGGCCGTCTCGAACCAGGCCCGGCAGTCACCACACGTGACCAGGTGTCCCTCGGCCGCGACCCGTTCGGCCGGGGTCTCCTCCCCGTCCAACTGGGCCGACAGCATCTCCCGCCACCGCTCGCACCGCATGTACCGATAGTCGCTCGGCGGCGCGGCGTGGTTCCCGCGCGATCCGGCGGGATACCTCACCTGACCCTTCGTGAGGATCTGATGACGGGAGCGGGGGCGGCTTCCGTCGCGTTCCCGAGGCGCCTCCCGGACGTCTACTGTGGATCAGGGAGAGCCCTGTGATCTCATGCTTTCATGATCAATCCCTCTCCTCTCATGCGCCTCGTGGCCGGCGTCTGGGGGTTCAAGACCCTCGCCGTCGGCGTCGATTTCGGGCTGTTCACCCGCCTCGCGGGCGGCCGGACGATCACCGTCGCCGAGGCCGCCACCGAGTTCGGGCTCGACGAGCGCCCCGCCGACCTCCTGCTCGCCGCGAGCGCGTCCCTCGGCCTGCTGGAGCGGGTCGGCGACGGCTACCGCAACACCGAACTCGCCGAGCAGTTCCTGGTCGAGGGGCGGCCCTACTATTTCGGCGCGCAGGTGCGCTACTCCGACCTGCGCACCTACCTGCCCTGGCACCGCATCGGCGACGCGCTGCGCACCAACCGGCCGCTGACCTGGGACCCGCAGGCGCAGAAATCGATGTTCGACACCACCGACCCGGAGATGGTGGCGCAGTTCTGGGACGCCATGTTCTCCACCTCCGGCTTCACCGCCCGCGCGCTGGCCGACACGTACGACTTCGGGGCGCACGCCCGGCTGCTCGACGTCGGCGGCGGGGCCGGGGCGTTCCCGATCGAGTTCTGCCGGCGGCTGCCGCAGCTGCGGGCGACGATCCTCGACCTGCCCCACGTGTGCGCGAGGGCACAGGAGCGGATCGCGGCGGAGGGCCTGACCGGCCGGATCGGCACGGTCGCCGGTGACTTCCTCGCCGACTCGGCGCTGCCGGGCGGGCACGACATCGTCCTGCTCAGCATGATCCTGCACGACTGGGACGAGCCGACCAACCGGGCGCTGCTGGCCAAGTGTCACGCCGCGCTGCCGCCCGGCGGTGCGGTCGTCATCTGCGAGCTGCTGCTCGACGACGACCGCAGCGGCCCGCCGGAGGCGGCCCTGATGGGCATGAACATGCTGGTCGAGACCGAAGGCGGCAGGAACTACTCCGGTGCCGAGTACGCGGCGTGGCTCGCCGACGCCGGCTTCGTCGGCGTCGAGAGGCTGTCGTTCGACGCGCCGGGCGCCAACGGCGCCGTGGTGGGCCGCCGGGCCTGACGCGCACCCCGGTCGGGCGGGCCCCGCCGCGGGCCCGCCCGACCCGGTCAGCCCGCCGTCTCCGGCTTGTACGCGGTGACCAGCTCCCAGCCGCCGGGCAGCACCGCCACCCGCTCGAAGCCGACCTCCTTGAGCAGGCCCGTGTAGAACTCGACCTCCCGCAGCCGGCTGACGCACGTGTCGACGCCGATCAGGAAGTAACTCCAGAAGAACTGCATTGCCAGCCGGTCCGGGGTGCGGAACTCCTCGCCGATGAGCAGCAGCCCGCCCGGTTCGAGGGCCCGGTACGCCGCCTCGATCAGCCGGCGGGCGACGTCGTTGGGCCAGTCGTGCAGCACCCGGACGAAGGCCAGCGCGTCGTAGCCGGTCGGCAGCGGCTCGGCGAAGAAGTCCCCGCCGACGAAGCCCAGCCGGTCCTGGTGGCCGCAGCGCTGCCGGGTGGCCGCCACCAGGGGCGCCACCGCCGGCAGGTTGAACACGTCGGCCCGCAGCACCGGGGCGTCGTCGAGCACGCGCGCGGCGAGGGTGCCGTCGCCGCCGCCGACGTCGAGCAGGCGGTGCCGGCCCGCCCACAGCAGCTCGGCGTGCCGGTGCAGCGTCTCCAGCACCGGGCCGAGGCCGACGGCCATGCTCCGCTCGAAGGCCGCGGTCTGCTCGTCCGTGCGCGGCGGCCACGCGAAGTCCTCGTCGGTCATGCCGACCTCGCCGCGCAGGCTCTCGGCCAGCCGGCCGTGCAGCACCCGCCACGGATAGCGGTCCCGGTCCCGTTCGACGGCGCCCGGCCCCACGACGGCCGTCACGGCGTCGCGCAGCCCCGGCACGGCCCGGTAGCGGGCGGCGGTGATGTCGTCGTCGGGCTCTTCGCGGGTGACGCAGCCGAGGCTCTCCAGGCAGTCCAGGAACTTGTACAGCCGCAGCGGCCGGGCCCCGAACCGCGCGGCGAGGTCGCCGAGGCGGGCCGGCCCCGGCTCGAGGGCGTCGAGCAGGCCCAGGGTGAGCGCGGTCTCCAGCACGTCCATCGCCTTCGGCCCGTTGGCGAGCAGGCTCATCAGCGCCCGCGGCGACAGGGTGACGTTCACCGGCGAAGCTCCTCTTCCAGCGCGTCCATGAACACGTCGATCTCCTCCAGGGTGTTGTAGACGTGCGGGCCGACCCGCAGCCAGCCCCGCCAGCTGCAGATCACGTCGCGCGCGGCGAGCCGCCGCTTGACCGCCTCCCCGTCGGGCACGTCGAGGCAGACGACGCCGCCGCGCCGGTGCGGCTCGGTCGGGCTGACCACGGCGATGCCGGCCGCGGTGGCCCGCTCGACGATCCGCCCGGTGCAGGCCAGGGAGTGCCGCCGGATCGCGGGCACGCCGACGCCGGCCAGCAGGTCCAGGCCCACCTGGGAGACCAGCGAGGTGAGCGGGAACGGGGTGCCGCCGGCGAACCGTCGCGCGCCGGTCGCCCAGCCGGTCGACGGCCGGAAGGTCAGCGCGGCGTCCCCGGCCTGCCAGCCGGTCGCCGCCGGCTCCAGCCGCGGCGTCAGGTCCGGCCGGACGTAGAGGAAGGCGGTGCCGACGCCGCACAGCCACTTGTGCGCGCCGCCGAGGACGACGTCCACGCCCAGCGCGGTCACGTCCAGGGGCAGCACCCCGACGGTCTGGAAGGCGTCGACGATCACCAGGGCGCCGGCGTCGTGGGCGCGGGCGACCAGCCGGGGCAGGTCGATGGTGTCGCCGGAGGCGAAGCTCGCGTGCGGCACGCACACCAGCAGCGTCCGCTCGTCGATGCGCGCCTCGATCGCGTCCTGGTCGAACCGGACGCCGCCGGTGGCGACCACGTCGGCGCGCGCGCCGTAGCGGCCGAACGCGTTCCAGACGAACGGCACCGTCGGGAACTCCAGGTCGGTGGTGACGACCCGGTCGCGCGGCGGGCGGTAGTCGAAACAGGAGGCGACGCGGGCCAGCAGGGTGCTCAGGTTCGCGTCGGTGACCACGCTGCCCGCCGGCGCGCCGATGAGCGCGGCCACCGAGTCGGCGTACCGGTCGAGGCCGACGTGCCAGCCCTGCCACACGTCGTCGCGCCAGCCGCGCAGGGTCTCCCCGTAGTCGGTCAGCACCCGTTGCGCGCCCTCGGGGACCGCACCGGTGGAGTTGTTGTTCAGGTAGACGCAGGCCCGCAGCAGCGGGAACTCGGCGCGCAGGGCGGCGTGCGTGCCCGCGTCGAGGCACCGCGCCTCGTCGTCGGCCGGTGGCGGGTCGGGTGGGCTCACTCGGGACAGCCTCCAGTGTTCGTCGGTGGGGCCGCCGGGCACGGGTCGTGGCCGACGGCGGTGAAGACGGGGATGGAGCGGACGGCGGCCAGGTAGGGGGTGCCCTCCGTGTACCCGGTGCCGGGGCGGGCGCCGAGCATCCGGGTCGCCAGCCGGTGGTGGGTGCGCCGCCACCCGAGCACCGCGTCGGCGAACGCGCGCATCTCCCCCTCGACCCGGGCGCGGTCGGCCCCGGCGAGCCGGCCGGCGCGTACCGCCGTCCGGTAGGCCGCGTCGACCGTCGGGTGCCCGGCGAGCACCCACTCGCGCACCTCCGGCACGGAGCGGTAGGCCGCCGAGTCCAGCCGCGACCCGTCGGGGGTACGACACAGCGCTTCCATCAGCTTGTAGGAGCGGGACTGGATGGCGCTGGCCCCCCCGGTGTACTCGCGGAAGGTCCGGAAGGACTCCGGCTGCATGGTGGCCAGCAGCGAGAAGAGCGGGCCGGCGGTGGCGAGCCGGTCGCGGGCGTACGCCAGCCGGTCGGCCGCCGCCGTCGGGTGCCCGGCGGAGAGGGCGGCGACGGTGCCGCGCAGTTCGTCGGCGAGCCCGGCGAAGACGCACTCGTACGCCTGGAGCACCCGGACGAACAGGTACTCGTCGTGCGTCACGTACACCGGCAGCATGCTCAGCCGCAGTTCCCGCTCCTCGTCGCCGGTGAGGTCGGCGGCGACGAGGGCGTGCAGGGCCGCCGCCGCGGCGGCCGGCTCCCGGTCGTCGACCGCCCGCGCCGGGTCCAGCCGGGACAGCGCGGGCAGCGCGGCCCGGACGCCGAGCCGGCAGCGTTTCGCCACCGTCTCCGGGCCGGGGCGCTGTTCGGGGAGCAGGGTGGTGGCCCCGGCTGCGGCGGCCAGCTCGAAGGCCAGGGCGTCGGCGACCAGCCGAAGGAGGAGCCGGTCGGAGTCGCGGCGCGTGCCCGCCGGGTCGGCCGCCGGGTCGGTCACGGGGTCGCCGGCTGCGCAGGGCAGCCGGAGCAGGGGCAGCGCCAGGTAGCTGCGGTAGTCGTACCGGCCGTCCCATTTGTCCAGCGCGACGTCGAGGAAGTCGCGCAGCAACCGGGTCGCGGGGGCGGCGCTCCCCGGCGACGCGGCGACGCGTGCCCGTATCTCGTCGAGAAGGGCGAGCAGTTCCTTTTCGACGAAGTGTTTACCGACTCGCTGGAACTCACCGAGGACCGTCGAGTAGGGAAAGTCACCGGGGTCGGATACGCCGGATCGCCAAGTCGTCAGTTCACGCACGAACGGCACCTCAACATTACGGTCGTGTTAAATACGGACGGTGAGGAACCGACGATTCCGGCGACGGCCGGTCAGGCCCGTCGGGTGGCCGGCGCGACGCCGGCGGCACCCGTTCGCAGCTGCCACAGCTCGGGGAAGAACCGGTGGTCGATCAGCCGGGCGAGCATCGTCGCCGGGCTGCCGGGGGTGCCGGCCGGGCCGTGGCCGCCGATGCGCAGGGCCACCTGGTAGTGCCGCACCCGCCAGGACGCGACCCGCTCGTCCCACTCCACCATGGCCTCGGCCAGCCGGTGCAGCGGGTCGGCGGCATCGGTGGCCGGCAGCGCGGACACGTCGACGCCGGTGGCGGCGAGATGGTCGGCGAAGGCCCGGCCGAGCCGCCGGCTGGCGGCTTGCACCTGCCGCCAACCAGGCGATTCGGCGCCGGAGCCGTTGCCGAGCGCCGGCTGCATCGCCTGGAAGTCGGCGGGAGACAGGTGGCGGAACATCTCCAGTTGGTCGGTGACCAGCCGTACGCCGAGCGCCGCCCGGGTCAGCAGCAGTTCGGCCGCGCCCGGCTCGCCGGCGTCGAGCCGGGCGGCGGCCTCGCTCAGCTCGGACGCCGCGAGCTTGAGCCACAGTTCAGCGGACTGGTGGACCACCTGGAAGAGCAGCTCGTCGCGGTGGATCATCTGCTCCGGGCGTTGTTGCAGGTCGAGCAGCTCGTCGACGCGCATGTAGCGCGCGTAGTCGGTGTCGCCGTCGCCCGGCAGCACGGGTGAGTGGTCCCGCTTCACGGAATTGTCCCCTTCGGTTGGGCGTCGGGGCACCTGGATGCGACCCGCGACGGCTCATCGCGGCGGACATTATCCAACGACGTCGAGCAATATGTCACGCCCCCCGTCCTTGGTCGCCCGTCGTCAGGGGTAAATGCATCCTTCTCGGCTGATTTATCGAAGGGGAGGTGACTGGTCGGCATGCCGCCGAATAGGAGGCGATTCCCGCCGGACCGAAGCGGAAAGCGGAGTCAGCCGCGCAGGGCCAGGTCGAGCACGGCACCCAGCCCGTTGGGCCGGCCCGGCTCGGCCTCCGGCAGGACCAGCACCGTGCAGCCGGCCCGCACCGCGCCGGCGTCCGCGGCGGTGTCGCCCACCATCAGCGCCCGCTCCGCGTCCACCCCGAGCATCCCGCAGGCCCGCCAGAAGATCGCCGGGTCCGGCTTGCAGCGCCCCACCTCGTACGACAGGGCGTACGCGTCCACCAGAGCGTCGAGGCCCCACGCGGCGAAGAACGGCCGGATGTCGAAGCCGATGTTGCTCACCACCGCCACCTTCACGCCCGCCGCCCGAAGCGCCGCCAGGGTCGGCGCGGTGTCCGGGTACGGCACCCACCCGTCGGGCCGCAGCACCCGTTCGTAGAGCGCGTCGGCGAGCCCGTCGATCCCGGCGTCCACGGTCGCCGCCAGCCCCGTGTACGCGCCCCGGTGGGCGTGCGGGTAGAGGTCCCGTTCGGACCACAGCTCGGCCAGCGCCGGCGGCACCCGCGCCGGCAGCGGACCACCGGCCCGGCCGGCGGTGAGCAGCCGGTCGGCCAGCGCCGTGGCCCGCACCCGCTCCAGGCTCACCCCGCACGCCCGCGCGGCGGCGAGCACCCAGTCGTGGGGCTCCTCCACCTGGGCGAGGGTGCCGTGGAAGTCGAACAGGACCGCCTCGACGGGCCGACGGGACGCCCGGGTGTCCGCGGCGGCGTCGGCGCTCGGTGGGGTCGACTGGGTCGGTTCGGCATGATCCGGCACGCCGTGCACCCTACCGACCGCCCCCGACCCTCCTGTCGGACGGCCTTGGCCGGTGGTCGTCGGAGGCACGCACTAATCTTGGGGGCATGTCGAGCCCCGCCGAGCGGTACGCCGCGGCGCGCCGCCGGGCCGCGCAGGCCTCACAGTTCCCGGCGCTGGACGAGTTCACCCTGGACCTGGGGTTCGATCTCGACGACTTCCAGCGGGAGGCGTGCCAGGCCCTGGAACGCGGCAGTGGCGTGCTGGTCTGCGCCCCCACCGGCGCCGGAAAGACCGTGGTCGGCGAGTTCGCCGTACATCTGGCCCTGCGCGGTGCCCCCGCGCGGCCGGCGGCCGACGGCGACGGCCCGCCGCCCGCCCGGCGCAAGTGCTTCTACACGACCCCGATCAAGGCGCTGTCCAACCAGAAATACCACGACCTGGTGGACCGCTACGGCGTCGAGCACGTCGGCCTGCTCACCGGAGACAACGCGATCAACGGCGACGCCCCGGTGGTCGTGATGACCACCGAGGTGCTGCGCAACATGCTCTACGCCGCTTCGGCCACCCTCGAGGGCCTGGCCTACGTGGTCATGGACGAGGTGCACTACCTCGCCGACCGGTTCCGTGGCGGGGTCTGGGAAGAGGTGATCATCCACCTGCCCGCCTCGGTGACCCTGGTCTCGCTGTCCGCGACGGTCTCCAACGCCGAGGAGTTCGCCGACTGGCTGGTCACCGTGCGCGGCGAGACCGCCGTGGTGGTCAGCGAGCACCGCCCGGTGCCGCTGTGGCAGCACATGCTCGTCGGCAAGCGGATGTTCGACCTGTTCCACGACGCCGACGCCGCCCGCAAACACGACGTGCACCCGGAGCTGCTGCGCTACACCCGGGAGACGATGCGCCGCCTGGAGCTGGGGGAGGGGCGCAGCGCCGGGCCGGGCGGCGGCCGGCGCGGGCCGCGCTGGCGGGGCCCGCTGCGCCCGGACATCGTGGACCGGCTCGACCGGGAAGGGCTGCTCCCGGCGATCCTGTTCATCTTCAGCCGCGCCGGCTGCGCCGCCGCCGTGCAGCAGTGCCTCGCCGCCGGCCTGCGGCTCACCTCCCCGGAGGAGCGCACCGAGATCCGCCGGGTGGTCGAGTCCCGGGTCACCGCCATCCCGGGTGAGGACCTGACGGTGCTCGGCTACTGGGAGTGGCTCGACGGCCTCGAGCGCGGCCTGGCCGCCCACCACGCCGGCATGCTGCCGGTGTTCAAGGAGGTCGTCGAGGAGTTGTTCGTCCGCGGCCTGGTCAAGGCGGTCTTCGCCACCGAGACCCTGGCCCTGGGCATCAACATGCCGGCCCGCTGCGTCGTGCTCGAACGCCTCGTGAAGTTCAACGGCGAGGCCCACGTCGACCTCACCCCCGGGGAATACACGCAGCTCACCGGCCGCGCCGGCCGCCGGGGCATCGACGTCGAGGGGCACGCCGTCGTGGTCTGGTCGCCGGAGACCGACCCGCGGCACGTGGCGGGCCTGGCCTCCACCCGCACCTATCCGCTGCGGTCGAGCTTCCGCCCGTCGTACAACATGGCCGTCAACCTGGTCGGCTCGGTCGGCGCGGAGCCGGCCCGGGCGCTGCTGGAGTCCTCGTTCGCGCAGTTCCAGGCGGACCGGTCGGTGGTCGGCCTGGCCCGGCAGGTGCAGCGCAACACCGAGACCATCGACGCGTACGGCGCGGAGGCCGCCTGCCACCACGGCGACTTCGACGAGTACTTCGCCCTGCGGGTCGCCATCGCCGACCGGGAGCGCGCCATCGCCCGGCAGGGCCAGCACCAGCGCAAGGCCGCCGCGGTGGCGTCGCTGGAGCGGCTGCGCGTCGGCGACGTGATCCGGGTGCCGTCCGGGCGGCGGGCCGGCCTCGCGGTGGTGCTCGACCCGGCCACCGGCGGTTTCGGCGAGCCCCGCCCGCTCGTGCTCACCCAGGACCGGTGGGCCGGGCGGGTCAGCCCCGGCGACTTCACCACCCCGGCCGAGGTGCTCGCCCGCATCCGGGTGCCCAAGCACTTCAACCACCGTTCCCCGGCGGCCCGCCGCGACCTCGCCGCCGAGGTCAGCGGCACCGGCCTGGACCGGCACGGCGGCCGGCGCGGCGGCCGGTCCCGGCAGGGCACGGGCGAGGACCACGCGCTCAGCCAGCTCCGCACCGAGCTGCGCCGGCATCCCTGCCACGCCTGCCCCGACCGGGAGGAACACGCCCGCTGGGCCGAGCGCCGCCGCCGCCTCGAGCGCGACACCGAGGAGTTGCGCCAGCGGGTCGCCGGCCGCACCGGCTCCCTGGCCCGCACGTTCGATCGGATCGTCGCGCTGCTCACCGCGCGCGGCTACCTGTCGGCCGACGGTGCCGTGACCGACGCCGGGCGGATGCTCGGCCGGATCTGGACCGAGGCCGACCTGCTGGTCGCCGAATGCCTGCGCCGGGGTGTCTGGGACGGGCTCTCCCCGGCGGAGCTGGCCGCCGCCGTGTCGGTGGTGGTGTTCGAGGCCCGCCGGGACGTCGACGAGCGGGCGTCGCTGCCACGCGGCCCCGTCGCGGACGCGGTGGACGAGACGCTCAACCTGTGGAGCGGCATCGAGGCCGACGAGGCCGCCCGTGGTCTCGCCGTCACCCGCGAGCCCGACCTCGGCTTCGCCTGGCCGATCTACCGCTGGGCCCGGGGCGAGGCCCTGGCGAAGGTGCTGGCCAGCGGGCACCAGTTCGACGGCGAGATGCCGGCCGGCGACTTCGTCCGCTGGGCCCGGCAGGTCGTCGACCTGCTCGGCCAGCTCGCCGACTCCGGCGGCGCGTCCACCGAGCTGCGTGCCACGGCCCGGCAGGCCATCGCCGCCGTCAACCGGGGCGTCCTCGCCTACCACGCCACCGCCTGACGATCACCCTGCGTCATCTCGGCGCGGGTCCCGCGCATCGGACTGTCACCGCAACAGCACCCCCCGAAGTGGCCGGGGGGTGCTGTTGCGGCAGCTCAGCGCGTCCCCGATCATGTCTCCGGCGCGTCGTTGACGCGTCGGTAACCGGGTGGGGGGACAGCCGCCGTGGCGGAAATCAATCACTTTGAGTACGGCTGGATCACGCCGGCGCTCAGTTACGCGCTGTCGGTGCTCGGCTCGTTCCTCGGTCTGGTCTGCGCGGGCCGGATCCGGGCCGCCGACACCACCGGGCAGCGCGTGTGGTGGGGCATCCTCGCCGCCTGGGCGATCGGCGGCACCGCGATCTGGAGCATGCACTTCATGGCGATGCTCGGCTTCGCCGTCGAGGGCACCCGGATCCGGTACGACGTGCCGATCACCGTGGGCAGTGCGCTCATCGCCGTGGTCGCGGTGGGCATCGGCCTGGCCATCGTCGGCACCGGCCGGGCCTCCGCGTTCCGCATCGGCGTCGGTGGCGTGTTCACGGGGGCCGGGGTCGCCGCCATGCACTACACCGGGATGGCGGCGATGCGGCTCGGCGGTTCCCTCGGCTACGACGGTGCCCGGGTCGCCCTGTCGGTGGCGATCGCCGTGGTCGCGGCGACCGTGGCGCTGTGGCTGGCCGTCACCGTGCGCCGGGCCCTGGCCGTCGCCGCGTCCGCGCTGGTGATGGGCGTCGCCGTCAACGGCATGCACTTCACCGGTATGAGTGCCCTGTCGGTGCACCTGCACGAGCAGCGCGGCGAGGTCACCGGCGCCGGCTTCAGCACCCTGCTGGTGCCCATCGTCCTCGCGGTGATCTTCGTGGTGGTCGGGCTGGTCTACGCCCTGCTCGCGGCACCCACCGAGGAGGACCGGGCCGGCGCGGCCTACCTCGACGCGCGCCGGGCCGACCCGGCCGGGGCGGCGGTGGGCCCGCAGCCGGCCCCGGACCCGGTCGGGCTGCGCGCACGCGGCACCCTGGCCCGCCCCGGCAGCACGTTCCCGTCGCGCCGCGCTGACCCGCGCCCGCCGCGCTGACCCGGACCGGACCGAACCGCGCCGGGCCGGGGTCGGCGCGGTCAGCCGCGGGTGGCGAGGGTGTCGACGAGGCGGCGGCAGGAGCCGGCCAGGTTCCACCGCTCGGCCAGCTCCAGCAGCCGGTCCGGGTCTGCCGGGGCCTGCGGCAGCGCCGTGGGCAGCGCCGGCAGCGGCACGTCCAGCGCCACCCGCACCACCGTCGGCGCGACGGCCAGGTAGTCGCGGGCGGCGTCCAGCCGGGCCCGCAGGCCGGGGGCGAACCCGGAGCCGGGGTCGTCGAGCGCGGCGAGGATGCCGGCGACACCGCCGTACCGGTCGACCAGCCGGGCCGCGGTCTTCTCGCCGACGCCCGGCACCCCGGGCAGCCCGTCGCTCGGGTCGCCGCGCAGGGCCGCGAAGTCGGCGTACCGGTCGGCGGGCACCCCGTAGCGGGCGCGCACCGCCGCGTCGTCGCAGTCCTCCAGCTTCGCCACGCCACGCCCGACGTAGAGCAGCCGCACCCCGCGCGCGTCATCGACGAGCTGGAACAGGTCCCGGTCGCCGGAGACCACCTCCGCCGGCGCGGGCTGGGTCACCGACAGCGTGCCCAGCACGTCGTCGGCCTCGTATCCGGCGGCGCCGATCGCGGTGATGCCGATCGCGGCCAGCACGTCCAGGATCACCGGCACCTGCGGGCTGAGGGTGTCGGGCACCTCCTCGCCCCCCGCCGCGGCCACCCGGTGCGCCTTGTACGACGGCAGCAGCGCCACCCGCCAGTCCGGCCGCCAGTCGTGGTCCAGGGCGCAGACCATCCGGTCGGGGCGGCGGGTGCGCACCAGCGTGGCGAGCATGTCGAGGAAGCCGCGCACCGCGTTGACGGGGCTGCCGTCGGTGGCCCGCGCGGCGGACTCGGGGACGCCGAAGTAGGCCCGGAAGTAGAGGCTGGGAGCGTCGATCAGCAGGATCGGGGGTCGGTGTGCCACGCCGGACAGCCTGGCACACCCGTCCGACGATCCGGGTGCGGCGCGGCGCTCAGCGCGGCCCGTCGTGCCGGTAGAGGGTTTCCCGGCGGGCGAGGCGCTGCACGGCGTAGCTCGCCACCAGCAGGACGAGGGCGACGGTCGCCTCCAGCCACGCGACCGCCCCGTCGGCGACGGTGAGGCCCACTGCCAGCAGCACCAGCCCGGCGACGGCGAGGATGCCGGCCCACAGCAGCCCGCGCCGCCGCCGGGCCCCCCGTTCCCGCCCGCCGCCCACCATCCGCGCCGCCGCCTTCCCGTCCGTCGCGCCGGTGCCGGCGCCGCTCCAGGCTATCGACGCCGCCGCCCGGTCCGGGCGGGTTCGCCGGGCAACGACGCCCGCGGTCGGTCCGGCGGGGCCGGGCGGTCCGCGCCCGTGCGCCTGCCATCACCCCTGCGCGGTGGGGCCGAGGTGCTGCTCCAGCCGCTCCACGCGGGCGACGAGCGGCTGGAGCTGCTGGTGCAGCGCCGCCGCGAGCGCCTGCGTCGGGTCGCCGGTGCCGGTGGCCGTCTGGGCGCGCAGGTGCAGGTAGCCGGCCAGGGCGGCGGTCACGGCCCGGCGCGCGGACCGGGGTTCGACGCCCACCGCTCGCAGCACCCGGCCGGCGACGCCGTCGGGCTCGCCGGCCAGGCCCAGCAGCAGGTGTTCGCAGCCCACGTAGTTGTGGCCCAGCGCGATCGCCTCGGTCATGGTCAGCTCCAGCGCCCCGGCGGCGGGGTCGCTGAAGCCGACCGAGGCGTCGGCGCTCGCGCCGCCCGGTTCGGTGGCCGGGTGCCGGTTCAGTTCCCGCTGGACCTGGGCGGGTTCGATCTCCATCGCCCGGAGCACCTCCAGCGCCAGGTTCCCGCCCTCGGCGAGCAGCCCGGCCAGCAGGTCGCCGGTGCCCACGGGCGCCGGGGTCCCGCCGTGGGCCCGGCTGATCGCCAGTTTGACCACGCTGTGGGCGCGCGCGGTGAACCGGGGCAGCTGCTCGGCCAGTCTGTCGGCGTCCAGCCCGCTCTGCGCGGTCTGCCGGACGGCGGTGACCTGGCGCACCGCCTGTTCCAGGGCGCGTTGGCAGATGACCGACACCGGGACGCCGCTGTCCCGGACCGCCTCGGCCAGCTCGTCGGGCAGGTACACGTTGATCTTCGGCATGACCGTCTCCCAGTGGGGTTATGGACGGAGCGTGCCCTATATATACCCCGCATGGGGTTACTCCCGCTAGGGGTGCCCCGGCGTCCGGTCGGCCCCGCCGCTGCCGCCTCCCGAAGGAGGCCAAACGACCGTTAAGCTCGCAGGGTGGGAACCGACGGCGCAACCCGGCCACCGGAACCCGACGTCGTCTGCACGACGGACGGCGTGACCCGGCTCAACACCACCCCACGGAGCTCAGCGCCCTATGACCGTCGACCGGATCCTGCCC
Source organism: Micromonospora sp. NPDC057141 (assembly GCF_042670805.1). NCBI lineage: Bacteria > Bacillati > Actinomycetota > Actinomycetes > Micromonosporales > Micromonosporaceae > Micromonospora > Micromonospora sp. NPDC057141. Next base: position 14,684 of record NZ_JBHUVA010000072.1, read on the forward strand.
ACCGACGAGGCACACGACCTGCTCGATCTCGCCACCGAGCTCGCAGATCGGGAACTCGCCCCCCGTGCCGCCGGGAACGAGTCCCGCGCCGAGTTCCCCCGGGAGGTGCTGCGCACCCTCGGCCGCGCCGGCCTGCTCGGCCTGCCCTACGCCGAGGAGTACGGCGGGGCCGCCCAGCCGTACGAGGTGTACCTGCAGGTGCTGGAGGTCCTCGCCAGCCGCTGGCTCGCCGTCGCCGAGGCGGTCAGCGTGCACACCCTGTCCTGCTACCCCCTGGCGCAGTTCGGCACGGACGCCCAGCGCACGCTGCTGCCCGACCTGCTCGGCGGCGACCTGCTCGGCGCGTACTGCCTGTCGGAGCCACAGGGCGGCTCGGACGCGGCAGCGCTGACCACGAGGGCCGTGCGCGACGGCGAGGCGTACGTCGTGACCGGCACCAAGGCGTGGATCACCCACGCCCGGGTCGCCGACTTCTACAACATCTTCTGCCGCACCGGCGGGCCCGGCCCGAAGGGCATCTCCTGCCTGCTCGCCGACCGCGACACCCCCGGCATCGTCCCGCAGGCCGCCGAGCGGACCATGGGGCTGCACGCCTCCCCGGTGGCGCAGATCGCCTTCGACGACGCCCGCGTGCCGGCCGACCGCCTCGTCGGTGGGGAAGGCGCCGGCTTCACCATCGCCATGTCGGCCCTGGACTCCGGCCGCCTCGGCATCGCCGCCTGCGCCGTCGGCCTGGCCCAGGCCGCCCTCGACCACGCGGTCGGCTACGCCCGTGAGCGTCGGCAGTTCGGCCGGGCGATCGTCGACTTCCAGGGCCTCGGGTTCAACCTCGCCGACCACGCCACCCAGATCTCCGCCGCCCGCGCGCTCATGCTGGCCGCCGCGCGGCTGCGCGACGCCGGGCGGCCGTACTCGATCGAGGCCGCGAAGGCGAAGCTGTTCGCCACGGACGTGGCGATGCGGGTGACCATCGACGCGGTGCAGGTGCTCGGCGGGGCCGGCTACGTCGCCGACCATCCCGTCGAGCGTTACCTGCGGGAGGCGAAGGTGCTCCAGATCGTCGAGGGCACCAACCAGATCCAGCGCCTGGTGATCTCCCGTGCTCTGGCCAGGGGAGCGTGAGCGGGTGATCGGCCCTGCGTGACGGCGGTCGTGGGCGTCGTCGCGTGGGAGTGCTTTTACCGGTAGGTTGCACGCCGTGGAGGAGATCGACCGGGCCATCGTCGCGGCGCTGACCGCCGACGGGCGGCTGTCGTACACGGATCTGGCGGAGAAGGTGGGCCTGTCGGTGTCCGCCGTGCACCAGCGGGTCCGCCGGCTGGAGCAGCGTGGGGTGATCCGGGGGTACGCCGCCCGGGTCTCCTTCGAGGCGCTGGACCTGCCGCTGAGCGCGTTCGTGGCGATCCGGCCGTTCGACCCGTCGCAGCCCGACGACGCCCCGGAGCGGCTGGCCCACCTGCCCGAGATCGACTCCTGCTACTCGGTGGCGGGAGAGGACTTCTACCTGCTGCTGGTGCGGGTGGCCTCCCCGGCGGACCTGGAGCGGCTGCTCCAGGAGATCCGCACGGCCGCGAACGTCACCACCCGCACCACCGTGGTCCTGTCCACCCCGTACGAGAGCCGGCCGCCGAAGATCAGCGGCGAGTTGTCGGCCCGGGCGCGGTCCCGGGCGGCGGGGGAGGCGGCTGGTTCCACCGCAGGATGACCGGCCGGCCGTGTTCGTGGCCGAGCACGCTGACCGTGGCGGTGTCCAGCCGCAGCAGCCCGCCGGCCGACGGCGGCAGGCCGATCCACCGGGCGCCCAGCACCCGCAGGCTGTGTGCGTGGCCGACCAGGGCGACGTCGCCGTCGGCGAGGTCGGCGGCGGCGCGGGCCAGCACCCGGTCGAGCCGCGCGCCCACCTCGGCGGGGGACTCCCCGTCGGGGCAGCCGTCGGTCCAGATGTTCCATCGCGGGCGCTCGGTGTGGATGTCGGCGGTCGTGATGCCCTCGTACCGGCCGTAGTTCCACTCGGCCAGGTCCTCGTCGACCGCCGCGACGGCGAGCCCGGCCAGTTCGGCGGTGCGCAGCGCCCGGCGGCGCGGGCTGGCCAGCACCCGGGCGAACCGGCGGCCGGCCAGGAGCGCGGCGAGCGCGCGGGCCTCCCGTTCGCCGTCGGCGGTGAGCTCCAGGTCGGTGTACGAGGTGTGCCGGCGGCTGGCGCTCCATTCGGTCTCGCCGTGGCGCACGAGGACGATCTCTGCCATCCGCCCAGTCAACCAGTCGCGCCCGCCGACCGATGCGGGAGACCCCGCAGGTGCGGCCCCGCTCGGCGGCCCACCGGGCTGTCGAGCGCGGCGCCGCCGTAGTGCCGGCCGCACGATCTCGCCGCTAAATGTTAGGTGCTAACATTTTGTTCGTGGATGGTGAGCAGGTACCCGGCAAGCGGGAACGGACCCGCGCGCAGCTGCTGCGGTGTGCGCTGCGGCTGTTCGAGCAGCAGGGCTTCGAGCAGACGACCGTCGCGCAGGTCGCGGCTGCGGCGAGGGTCACCGAGATGACCCTCTACCGGCACTTCCCCGCGAAGGAACTACTTGTTCTCGACGACCCCTACGACCCGGTCATCGTCGCTGCCATCGCCGAACAACCGTGCTCACTGCCACCTTTGCTGAGAGTGGTGAACGGTGTGCGGCAGGCGTGGCGGATGCTGCCCGAGCCGGCGAGCGAGATCGTCCGCCGACGGGTCCGGATCGTGGCCGGCTCTCCGGCGCTGCGCGCCGCCGCCATCCGCAACAACGAGGGCACCGAGCGGCTCGTCGCGCAGCAGCTCGTCGCCGACGGCGCCGCCGCCGTGCCGGCCCGGGTGGCCGCCGTCGCGGTATTCGCGGCCATCACCGCCGCGCTGCTCGCATGGTCGCAACACGACGACGCGCGACTCGGCGACGTGATCGCCACCGCGCTGGACACGTTGGAGGCACGGCATGGCTGAGGCACGCATCCGGCTTCGCGGCCTGACCCGCACATTCGACGGCGGAGCCGGCGTCCGCGGGGTCGACCTCGACGTCGACGCGGGCGAGATCCACGCTCTCGTCGGACTCAACGGCGCGGGCAAGTCCACCCTCATGCGCCTTCTGCTCGGCATGCTGCGGCCGGACTCGGGAACGGTGCGCCTCGACGGATGCCCCCTCGGCTCGGCACCGTGGTCACGGCTCGGGCACCTCGTCGAAGTGCCGCTCGCGTATGGCGAACTCACCGGCCGGGCCAACCTGATGCTGGCCGCCCGCCTGCACGGCGTACCCGCATCGGCGGCGGCGCCAATGGTGGAACGCGTGCTGACCGAGCTCAACCTGCACCCGTACGCCACCATCCGGGCCCGGCGAATGTCGTTGGGAAACCGCCAACGCCTCGGTCTCGCGGCCGCGCTCCAGCACGATCCGGACATCATCGTGCTCGACGAGCCGACGAACGCACTCGACCCGGCAGGCGTCATCTCGCTCCGCGAGGCGCTCGTTCGGCGCGTGTCGGCCGGTGCCGGCGTGCTCGTCTCCAGCCACCACCTCGACGAGGTCGCCCGCGTCGCCGACCGCATCACCGTCATGAACGCAGGCCGCACCATCGGCACCCTCGACCCGCACGGTGTCGACATCGAGCGCGAGTTCTTCGCCCTCGTGCACTTCGACGACGAACGGGCAGCGGCATGAACATCACGATCCTGCGCGCCGCGCTGGCGGTCGAAGCACGCAAGGTCACGTCCGCACGAGTGGTGGCGGGCACGAGCATCCTGCTGCTCGTGGGCATTGCCGTCCTCGCCGGCGCAACCACCCTGGCCGCCGCCGGCAACGAGCAACTGATGGCCAAGCTCGGCCCGTCCGCCACCCAGGGCGGCTGGGTCAGCCTGCTCGCCACGGCCAGTCAGATCACGGCCGCCGGTGGACTGCTCGCCTTCGGGGTGGTGCTCAGTTGGTTGTTCGGTCGCGAGTTCGCAGACGGCACCGTGACCGGACTGTTCGCGCTCCCGGTGAGCCGGCCCACGATCGCCCTGGCCAAACTGATCGTCTACCTGCTGTGGACCGTCGGGGTCGCCACCCTCCTTGTGCTGATGATCGCAGGGATCGGCTTCGCCACCGGAGCGGGACCTCTGGCGGGCACCGCACCGGCCGGGCTGCTGAGACTGTGGTCGCTGACCGTGCTGACCGCGCTGCTGGCCGTCCCCGCCGGCTGGGCGGCCACCATCGGGCGCGGCCTGCTGCCCGGCATCGCGACAGCCGTCGCCATCCTCGTGGCCGCCCAGATCCTGGTGGTGGCAGGTACGGGCGGTTGGTTTCCCTTCGTGGCGCCGGCCCTCTGGGCGATCTCCCCCGGCTCCGTCTCGGCCACCCAGCTGGCGATCGTGCCGCTTGTTCCGCTGACGTTCGGCCTCCTGGTCCTCTGGACCTGGCATCGCCTTCAACTCGACCGCTGACCCCGATGCGGCAGAGGAGAGCGGGCCCGGCACGGGCGGCCACCTGTTCACAAGCGAACGTTTGATCAAGCGTTCGTTTGTGTTACAGTGAGGCCATGCCCGCCTCACTCCAGGTTCCAGTTCCGGGCGTCGACGCCGCCTTCGCCGCTCTCGGCGACCCGGTCCGTCGTGCCCTCGTGGCCCGTCTCGCCCGCAGCGACGCCACCGTCGGGGAGCTCGCCGCGCCATTCGACCTGACCCAGCAGGCGATCTCCCACCACATCGGCGTTCTGCGGCGGTGCGGCCTGGTCGAGCAGCGCCGCGAGGGCACCAGGCGGCCCTGTCGGCTGCGGGTCGACCAGCTTTCCCTGCTGGGCACGTGGATCGACGACCAGCGCCGGGCCTGGCGCGACCGGCTCGACGCCCTCGAGCAGCACCTCACCGAGGAGGAGGCCTCTTGACCCGCGCTGAGCTCGACGGCGACGAGTTGATCGCCCGACGCCACCTTCCGGTGGAACCCGCCCGGGTCTGGGCCGCGTTCACGTCGCCGACGAGCATCGCGGCCTTCTGGGGCGGTTCCCACGCCAGCGTCGCCCCGGAGTCCGTGACCGTCGACCTGAGACCGGGCGGAGAGTTCGCGCTGGACACCCGCGCACCCGGCGGTGCCACCCGGCGGCTCCGCTTCGTGTACGTGAGCGTCGTCGCCCCGCACGAGCTCGTGTTCGACGAGCCCGTCACCGGGCTTCGCACGACCGTGACCATCCGCGCCGCCGGCGACGGCACGCACCTCACGGTCCACCAGCGTCGGCTTCCCCCGGCACTCCGGACCACCCAGGCGGCCGACGGGCTCGCGTCGATCCTCGCCGCGCTCGCCGCGCACCTGCGGCACTGACGACCACACGAGGACGGGGAGCACAATGGAACAGGCCACGCAGCGCCGGCTCGTCGAGGAGTACTTCGCCGGATTCCGCACGAGCGACCACCCTCGGATCCTTGCCACCCTCACCGATGACGTCGAATGGGTCATCCACGGGCACCGCACCACCCGCGGCAAGGCCGAGTTCGACGGTGAGATCGAGAACCCGGCCTTCACGGGCAGCCCGGACCTCGACGTCCAGCGGGTCCACGAGGACGGGCCGGTCGTTGTCGCCACGGGCGAGGGCCGGGGTGTCATGGTCGACCACGGGCCGTTCCGCTTTGCCTTCAACGATCTGTTCACGTTCCGCGGCGGGTTGATCGCCCGAGTCGATTCCTATGTCGTCCCTCTGCCGTGAGCCGGGGCAGAGGGTGCACTAGCCACCCGTATCACCCTAGCAGCCTAGGATGCGTTAGTGGGGGTGTGCCGGAGCGCCACCACAAGGTTTCCGCCGCCCACGGCCCGGGCATGCCTATGGTCAGGGGCCGTACGGCCCCGGAACGCCGGAGCAGAGGGAGTCGACATGAGCTTCACCGACAAGGCGAAGAACAAGGCCCAGGAGCTGGCCGGCGCTGCCAAGGAGCACGTCGGCGACATGACCGACAACGAGCGCATGCGGGCCGAGGGCGCCACCGAGCAGAGCGACGCACGGGCCCGTCAGGCGGGCGAGCACGTCAAGGACGCCGGCCGGGACGCGCGGGATGCGTTCACCAAGTGACCTGACCGCGCGGCGGGCCCGGAGGGAATCCCTCCGGGCCCGCCGTCGTCCGTGCCGTCCCTGACCGGCTGGGGGAGCGTGTGGTCGACGCCGTTGGGCTACGACACCCGGGTGAGCCGGATCGCGTCGGCGACGACGAGGCCGGTGCCGGTGGTCCACCGGCTGACGCCGACCCGGTTGCCGTCGCCGGCGGGGATCGGGCCGCTGCCGCCGCTGGTGCCGGCGTGGTTGGCGCGGCCGGCGGAGATGAGGTGGACACGCCGTGATAGTCGACGAGGGCCTGGCAGAGGGGCCCGGGCAGGTCGGCGGCCGTTGATGCGGATGCCGGGCCGGCGCTGCGGGTACGCAACGCCGGGGCGATCTTCGTCGGCGCGGGTTGGGGTTGGTGGTGCAGGGATGTGGCGGCGCCGAGGGGAATCCGATCCTCAACTCCAGCATCCTAGGACGCCCTAGGGAATATGGCAGGCCGCACCCAGCAGCAAGCATGGGCCCCGGCGCATGCGCCGGGGCCCATGGGTCGCGCGAAGGTCGTTCAGTCGTCGCGGTGGTCGTGCCACCACTGCTGGCCGGTGGCGGGCAGGGTGTCGATCGGGTCGTAGTAGGCGTAGCGCTTGTGGAGCGCCTCCAGGTCGGCCGACTCGATGGAGGTGCGGTAGTTCTTCGTCCAGTAGGAGATGCCGCGCTCGCGGTCGTAGTCGGTGAGCATGTGCACCCAGCGCTTGCCGACGAACGGCACGTCGCAGACGATCCGTGGGGTGGCGTAGCCGGGCAGGTAGCCCATAATGTCGTGCTGGAGCTGCTGGGCGTGCCAGACGGGGACCCGCCAGTGCTCGGCGTTGGGGATCATGTCGCACATGTAGAAGTAGTAGGGCAGGATCCCTGCTTCGCCCTGGAGGGCGAAGCAGAGGTCGAGCAGGTCGGGGGCGGTGGCGTTGACGCCGCGCATCAGCACCCCCTGGTTGCGTACGTCGCGGACGCCGACGTCGAGGGCGGTCTGGGCGGCCCTGGCGACCAGCGGGGTGATCGACTGGGCGTGGTTGACGTGGGTGTGGATGGCGAGGTTGACGCCGCGGCGGGCGGCGGTGCGGGCGACCCGCTCCAGGCCCTCGACGACGTCGGGCTGCAGCCAGTGCTGGGGCAGGCCCATGAGGGCCTTGGTGGCGAGGCGGACGTCGCGGATGGTCTCGATCTCCAGCAGCCGCATCAGGTACGACTCGAGGTTGCGCCACGGCACGTTGGCCACGTCCCCGCCGGAGACGACCACGTCGCGCACGCCGGGGTGGGCCTTCAGGTAGGAGATGTGGGCGTCGTAGCGGTCGACGGGCTTGAGGGTGAGCTTGAGCTTGTCGACGGCGGGGGTGGAGTTGCCGACGAGGTCCATCCGGGTGCAGTGCCCGCAGTACTGGGGGCAGGTGGAGAGCAGTTCGGCGAGGACCTTGGTCGGGTAGCGGTGGGTGAGGCCCTCGGCGACCCACATGTCGTGCTCGTGGAGGGAGTCGCGGCTGGCGTACGGGTGGGAGGGCCAGTCGGTGCGTCGGTCGGAGGCGACGGGGATCATGTAGCGGCGGATCGGGTCGGCGAGGAGCGCGTCGGTGGTCATCGGCGCGTGCGGCACCATGGTGTTGATCATCTGGGGTGGCACGAGCATGGACATGGTGGCCAGGGCCAGCTGGTCGGCCTCCAGGTCGGCGTAGAAGGACTCGTCGACGGTGTCGCCGAGGACGGCGTGCAGCTGCTTGATGTTCTTGACGCAGTTGACGCGCTGCCACTGGGCGCTCTCCCACTGGTCGCGGGTGACGTGGCGCCAGCCGGGGAAGCGGGTCCAGTCGGGTTCGACCAGGGGGCTGCGGCGGTATTCGTAGGGCTGCCCGGCGGTCGGTGCGGCGACCGGGGCGTGACGGGGTTGAGGGATGGTCTCAACCGGTTGGGTCTGGGTCACGGCCCCTCCTCGGTGCGTGGTGCGGATGATCAGCGGCCCGTAGGCTACTGGAAAATATCCTGCGAGGATATTAGTCTGCCGTAAGTTTTCCCGCGATGCGAGTCCCGGGCGGGGCTTCGGGCGGTTGAACAGGGGAGGTCGGCGTGACGTCACCGGTGGGTCTGCACCGCGTTGTCGAACCGGCGGGGGTGCTGCCGCAGGCGGCGTGGCGGCTGGACGCCAGCGCGCGGATCGCGCCGAACGAGGTGCGGATCCGGGTGGAGCGGTTGAACCTGGACGCGGCGAGTTTCCGGCAGTTGTTCCAGAAGCACGGCGGGGATGGGGAGAAGGTCCGCGCGGAGGTGCTGGAGATCGTCGCGGCGCGGGGGAAGATGCAGAATCCGGTGACCGGGTCGGGTGGGATGCTCATCGGCACCGTGGAGGAGGCGGGCCGACGGTCGCCGCTGGGGCTGCGGGTGGGTGATCGGGTGGCGACGTTGGTGTCGCTGACGCTGACGCCGTTGACGATCACCGATGGGTTGGCCCGGTGGGACGGGCGCAGCGAGCAGGTGCCGTGTGACGGGTTCGCGATTCTGTTCGCGCGGTCGATCGCGGCGGTGTTGCCGGCGGATCTGCATCCGGAGTTGTCGCTTGCGGTGTTGGACGTGTGTGGGGCGCCGGCGTTGACGGCGCGGGTGGTGGCCGATCAGGTGGCGCGGCGGGAGCGGGCGGGTGATTCCCGGCCGGTGTGTGTGGCGGTGATCGGTGGGGCGGGTAAGAGCGGGTCGCTGTCGCTGGCTGCGGCGCGGCGGGCGGGCGCGGGTCGTACGGTCGGGGTGGTGCCGGTAGCGGCGGAGCGGGACGCTCTGGTGGCGGCGGGTCTGGCGACGGAGGTGGTGCTGGCGGATGCGCGGGATCCGGTGGGGTTGTCGGCGGCGGTGACGTCGGTGTGGGGGGTTCCGGCGGATGTGACGGTGGTGTGCGTGGATGTGCCGGGTTGTGAGCACGGGGCGGTGTTGGCCACGGCTGATGGTGGGACGGTGATCTTTTTCTCGATGGCGACGAGTTTCGCGGCGGCGGCGTTGGGGGCGGAGGGGTTGGCGGCGGACGTGACGATGCTGGTGGGCAACGGGTACGTGCCGGGTCATGCGGAGTTGGCGTTGGAGTTGTTGCGGTCGGAGCCTGGGGTGCGTGGTCTGTTCGAGGCCCGGTTGGCGGCAGACTGACGTCATGACTGGTCCCTCGATCTTGTACCGCGGTGGAGTGCTGCACTGTCCGGCGGATCCGCGTGCGACGGCGTTGTTGGTGCGTGACGGGCGGATTGCCTGGTTGGGGGTGGATGCGGAGGCGCCGGCGGCTGACCGGGTGGTTGATCTGGGTGGGGCGTTGGTGACGCCGGCGTTCGTGGATGCGCATGTGCATGCGACGGACACGGGGTTGGCGTTGTCGGGGCTGGACCTGTCGGGGGTGCGGTCGGCGGGGCAGTTGTTGGATGCGGTGGCGGTGTTCGCGGCGGGGTTGCCGGGTGACGCGGTGGTTTTGGGGCACGGGTGGGACGAGTCGACCTGGGCTGAGCGGGTGTTGCCGGATGCGGTGGCGTTGGGTCGGTCGGCGGGTGGTCGGCGGGTGTATCTGTCGCAGGCGTCGATTCATTCGGCGTTGGTGTCGTCGGCGTTGTTGGCGCAGTGTCCGCAGGCGGTGGGTGCGGCGGGGTTCGACGGGGCGGGGTGGTTGCGGATGGACGCGCATCATGTGGTGCGGGCGGCGGCGTTCGCGTCGGTGACGCGGGGGCAGCGGGTGGCGGCGCAGCGGCGGGCGTTGGCGCATGCGGCGTCGTTGGGGATCGCGGCGGTGCACGAGTGTGGTGGTCCGGAGATTTCGGACGAGGAGGATTTTGCGGGGTTGTTGGCGTTGTCGGGGCGGGGTGTGCCGGAGGTGTACGGGTATTGGGGTGAGTTGTTCGGGGCGGCGCGGGCGCGGGAGTTGGGTGCGGTGGGTGCCGGTGGTGATTTGTTCGCCGATGGTGCGTTGGGGTCGCGGACGGCGCATGTGTCGGTGGCGTACCTGGATGGTGAGCCGGGTGGGTGCGGGCACGGGTACGTGTCGGCGGAGCAGGTTCGTGATCATTTGTTGGATTGTGCGGCGCACGGGGTGCAGGGCGGGTTCCACGCGATTGGTGATGCGGCGATCTCGACGGTGTTGGCGGGGTTCGCGGGGGCGGCGGAGAGGTTGGGCACGGATCGGTTGCGGGCGGGGCGGCATCGGGTGGAGCACGCGGAGTTGATGAGTAGGCGGTTGATCGCGGGGTTCGTGGAGTTCGGGATCGTGGCGTCGATGCAGCCGGCGTTCGATCGGTTGTGGGGTGGTGCGGGTCGGATGTATGAGGCGCGGTTGGGGTTGGCGCGGTCGTTGGAGTCGAATCCGATGGGTGCGATGCATTCGGTGGGGGTGGGGTTGGCTTTCGGGTCTGATTCGCCGGTGACGCCGTTGGATCCGTGGGGTTCGGTGCGGGCGGCGGTGGCGCATCACAATCCGGTGCAGCGGATGAGTGTGCGGGCGGCGTTCGCGGCGCATACCCGGGGTGGGTGGCGGGCGGTGCATCTGGACAACGAGGGTGTGTTGGCGTTGGGGGCGCCGGCGACGTTCGCGGTGTGGTGGACGCCTGCGGGGGTGGAGCGGGGGTTGCCGGTGTTGCAGGCTGCGGACCCGGAGTTGCGGGGTGTGGGTGATCCGACGCCGTTGCCGGTGTGTCGGGCGACGGTGTTGCGGGGTGACGTGATCTACGAGAAGGGCGTGTCGTGACGGGCAAGCTTGGGTTGGATCCGGCGTTGGTGGGGCGGGCGCGGGAGTTGGCGCGTCGGGCCGGGCAGCCGGTGGTGGATCTGGCGCGTAGCCATACGACGGTGTCGGTGGAGCGTGCCGTGTTGCGGCTGGCGGGGGTGTCCGGCGCGGATCCGGATGGCATTCCGTGGGTGAACCGGCTGGTGGATGCGGTGGTCGCGGACGTGGGGTTGGGGCATGGGGTGGCGGTGCCGGTGTTCGACGCGCTGGTGCGGGAGGGCGTGTCGGATGTGACGTTGTTGGCGCAGAAGGCGGCGGCGGGGTCGGTGCGGTTCGGCGTGCCGTCGGGTAGGGCGGCGACGGCGTCGCGGCGGGCGTCGCGTAGGGCGGTGGCGGCGGGGGTGCGGCGGATCGACCGGCGGCGTGCCGAGCGGGACCGCCTCGTCAAGCGGTACGGGGATCCGGCGCGGCGGCCGTGGGTCTATCTGATCGTGGCGACGGGGGACATCTACGAGGACATTCCGCAGGCGCAGGCGGCGGCGCGGGCGGGTGCGGACGTGATCGCGGTGATCCGGTCGACGGGGCAGTCGTTGCTGGATTATGTGCCGGAGGGTGCGACGCGGGAGGGTTTCGCGGGGACGTATGCGACGCAGGAGAACTTCCGGTTGATGCGGGCGGCGTTGGACTCCTCGTCGCGGGAGTTGGGCAGGTATGTGCGGCTGACGAATTATGCGTCGGGGCTGTGTATGCCGGAGATGGCGACTCTGGCTGGCCTGGAGCGGTTGGACATGATGCTCAATGATTCGATGTACGGGATTCTGTTTCGGGACATCAACCCGATTCGCACGTTCGTGGACCAGCGGTTCTCCCGGCAGGTGCACGCGCGGGCGGGGATCATCATCAATACGGGTGAGGACAATTATCTGACCACTGCGGATGCGGTGGACGAGGCGCACACGGTGACGGTGTCGCAGTTGCTCAACGAGTTCTTCGCGCACGAGGCGGGGTTGGCGGACTGGCAGTTGGGGTTGGGGCATGCGTTCGAGATCAACCCGGATTTGCCGGAGTCGTTCCGCCTTGAACTGGCGCATGCGTTGTTGGCTCGGGAGTTGTTTCCGGAGGCGCCGTTGAAGTGGATGCCGCCGACGAAGCACATGACGGGGGATGTGTTCCGGGGGAATCTGCTGGATGGGTTCTTCAATCTGGTGGGTGCCATGACGGGGCAGGGGATTCTGCTGGTGGGGATGATGACGGAGGCGGTGGTGACGCCGTGGCTGTCGGACCGGGACGTCGCGGTGCAGAACGTGCGGTACGTGTTGGGGGCTGCGGGTGGGTTGCATGAGGACTTCGTGCCGGCGCCGGGTGGGTTCATCCAGCAGCGGGCGCACCGGGTGTTGGGTGAGGCGGTCGACCTGTTGGAGCGTATCGGTGAGCAGTCGTTGTTGTCGGCGATCGCCGAGGGCACGTTCGGGATCATGAAGCGGCCGGCGGATCGGGGCAAGGGTCTGTCCGGGGTGGCGCGGCACGAGGGTGACTACTACAACCCGGCCACGGAGATTCTGGAGCAGTCGGCATGAGTGACGGGACGGTCGTGCGGCCGTACGGCGACACCACGGGTGACGGGATGGTGCAGGTGTCGTTCACGTTGCCGGTGCGGCACGACAAGCGGGCCGAGGGCGCGGCGGTGCAGCTGGCCAACCGGATGGGTATGGACCCGGCGATGCTGGTGCACGCCAGGCAGATGGGCGACGGGTTCACGTTCTTCGTGGTGTATGGGCGGGTGAGCCACCTGGTGGACCTGGACAAGGTGCAGGTGGTGGAGCGGGACTTTCCGCTGTTGTCGGCCAAGGAGGTCAACGCGGTGGTGAAGCAGAGGATGCGCCGCAAGTTGTCGGTGGTGGGTGCGTGTATCGGCACGGACGCGCACACGGTGGGCATCGATGCGATCCTCAATGTGAAGGGCATCGCCGGGGAGAAGGGCCTGGAGTATTACCGCGAGTTGAAGGTCACCAACCTGGGTGCGCAGGTGAGTGTGCCGGAGTTGGTGGAGGCGGCCCGGCGGGAGAAGGCGGATGCGGTGTTGGTGTCGCAGGTGGTGACGCAGCGGGACGCGCACCTGCACAACACGCGGGAGATGTCGGCGGCGTTCCGGGAGGCGTTGCCGGCGGGGAAGCGTCCGTTGCTGATCGTGGGTGGGCCGCGGTTCGACGAGACGATGACCGCGGAGTTGGGTGTGGACCGGATCTTCGGTCGCGGTACCACCCCGGGTGAGGTCGCCAGCTACCTCGTCCACGCTTTGGTCACTTCCAGGAAGGTGAGGGTCGCATGAGTGATTCCCGGGTCGGTCTGACCGTCACCCACCGTCGGTATGTGCCGTACTCCCATGCCCACTATGCGGGGAGTCTGGTGGATGGGGCGTACGCGTTGGGGTTGTTCGGGGATGTGGCCACGGAGGTGTGCATCCGCACGGACGGCGACGAGGGGTTGTTCGCGTCGTATTCGGATGTGCAGTTCCGGGCGCCGATGCGGGCCGGTGACGTGCTGGAGGTGGCGGCGACGGTGACTCGGGTGGGCACGCGTAGCCGCACGATCGACTTCGAGGCGCGGGTGGTGTGTCGGGGTCGTCCGGATCGGGGTGAGTCGGCGGCGGAGGTGCTCGGCGTGCCGATCGTGGCGGTCACCGCGACCGGCACGGTGGTCGTGCCGCCGGTGGCGTGAGCACCGCGGTCTGCGTCGATGTGGGGTCGACGTTCACGAAGGTGGCGGTGGTCGACCTCGACGGCGGCCGGCTGGTGGGTGTGGCGTCGGCGCCGACGACGGTGGGTTCGGATGTGCTGTTCGGGTTGGATGCTGCGGTCGGGGCGGCCACGGCGTCGGCGGGTGTGGCTGATGCGCCCTGTTATGTGTGTTCGTCGGCTGGGGGTGGGCTGCGCTTGGCGGTGATCGGCTACGAGCCGCTGGTCACGGCGCAGGCGGGTCGGCGGGTGGGCCTGTCGGCGGGGGCGGACGTGGTGCATGTGGCCGCTGGCCGGTTGGGTGCGGCGGAGCTGTCGGCGTTGCGGGCGGCCCGCCCGGATGTGGTGTTGCTGGTCGGCGGCACCGATGGTGGGGACGCGGAGGTGTTGACGCACAACGCGACCCGGTTGGCGCGGGCGCGGTGGCGGGTGCCGGTGGTCCTGGCGGGCAACGTCGACGTCCGCGCCGACCTGCGCGCGGTGTTGGCCGGCGCGGGGGTGCCGGTGACGGTGGCGGGCAATGTGTTGCCGCGTATCGGGGTCCTCGAGCCGGGGTCGGCGCGGGCGGCGATCCGGGAGGTGTTTCTGCGGCATGTGATCGGTGGGAAGCGGCTGTCGCGGGGGCCCCGGTTCGGGCGGTTGGTGCGGGCGGCGACGCCTGATGCGGTGTTGACGGGGGTGGAGATCCTGGCGGACGTGGTGGGTGGTGATCTGGTGGTGGTGGATGTGGGTGGGGCGACGACTGACGTGTATTCGGTGTTGACGCCGGACGAGCGGGCTGGTGGGCCGGGGCGGGAGGTCGCCGGGTCGTTGTGGCGGGCCCGCACGGTGGAGGGGGATCTGGGGATGCGGTGGAGTGCGCCGGGGGTGGTGCGGGCGGCGGTGCAGGAGCGGTTGGTGGGGGTGGAGGAGGAGTCGGGGTTGGCGGTGGCGGCGGGGGTGCGGGCGGCGGATCCGGGGTTCCTGCCGGTGGATGAGGCGGGGTGGGTGGTGGACGCGCGGATCGCGGCGTTGGCGGCGACGGTGGCGGTGCGTCGGCATGCGCGGGGTGGGGCGACGGGGGAGCGTGGGGGGCGGGATCTGCGGGACGTGCGGCTGCTGGTCGGGTCGGGGGGTGTGTTGCGTCACGTGCCGGCGGGGGTGGGGGCGGGGGTGTTGGGGGCGGTGTTGTCGGATCATGCGGGTGGGTGGGCGGTGCCGCGGGCGGCTCGGGCGGTGGTGGACGTCGAGTACGTGCTGGCCGCTGCGGGGTTGCTGGCGGCGGATCATCCGGTGGCGGCGGGGGCGTTGGTGCGTCGGCATCTCGCCGCGGATTGAGGTTCGCCGCCGCGACACGCCGTGGCGGGTGGGGCGGCTGGCCGGGGCGGGTTGACAGGGGCTGGGGGGCAGCACGTACCGTCTTTGAGTCCTACTACGGGAAGCGGCTGTTGTTCGCTTCGTCCCTTCGTCCGCTGGCCGAGTGACCTTCGGGGTTGCGGCGGCCAGGTCCAGCGGGCGGGGGTCGGCGGGGCGGCGCGAACCGGCCGCGGTTACCGGTGTACGGGCAGGGTGAGGTGCGCGGCCAGTAGACAACGGTCAGGCGGGGGCAGCCAGTTCGCCGTCGGGTCGGTCCGAAGGTCGTTGTGCCTGATCCTCGCCCCACCGGCCGGGAAGGGCCTGGGAGCATCGGGGCGCGGCGCAGGCCGCGCCCCGATTTCCGTTTCCGTGGGGCGTCTGTTGCCGGGGCGTCGGGGTGGGGCGGGTAGCCTTCGGCGGTGTGATCGCAGGTGAGATGCCGGTGACGGCTGTCGCGCAGAACCCGTCGTCTGTGGCCGTGGTGCGGCCGGTGGTGGGGCCGCTGCCGTTGCGGGTTGCCGTGCCGGTGGCGGTGTCCGCCGGGTTGGTGCTGCTGGTGGCGTTTCCCCCGTACGACTGGTGGGTGGGTGCCCCGGTGGGGGTGGCGCTGTTGGCGGCGGCGACGCACCGGCGTCGGGTGCGTGGTGGGGCGGGGTTGGGTTTCCTGGCGGGGTTGGCGTTGTTCGCGCCGCTGCTGGAGTGGACGAACCTGCACACGGGGATGCTGCCGTGGGTGTTGTTGTCGTTGTCGCAGGCGGCGGTGGTGGCGTTGCTGGGTGCCGCCGGGGCGTGGGTGTCGCCGGTGGTGGACCGGTGGCGGTGGGCGTGGCCGTTGGTGTCCGGGGTGTTGTGGGTGGGGCAGGAGGCGCTGCGGTCGCGGGCCCCGTTCGGGGGGTTCCCGTGGGGCCGGTTGGCGTTCAGTCAGGGTGATGCGCCGACGGTGCGGTTGGCGGCGTGGGGTGGGGCGCCGTTGGTGACGTTCGCGGTGGCCGCGGCGGGTGGTCTGCTGGTGGCGGCGCTGTGGCGGCCGTGGCTTTCGGGTGCGCGGGTGCGGTGGGCGGCGCTGGGCCCGGTGGGCGCGGCGGTGGCGATGGTGGCGGTGGGGTTGGTGGTGCCGGTGGGTGTCGCCGGTGGTGGGGCGACGGTGACGGTGGCGGTGGTGCAGGGCAACGTGCCGCGGCTGGGGTTGGATTTCAACGCCCAGCGGCAGGCGGTGTTGAACAATCACGTGCAGGCGACCCTGGACCTGGCGGCGCAGGTGGCCGCCGGGCGGCGCCCGCAGCCGGACCTGGTGGTGTGGCCGGAGAACGCCAGCGACATCGACCCGCTGCGCAGCGCCGCCGCCGGTGAGCGCATCGGCGTCGCCGCGGCGGCGGTGCGGGCGCCGATCCTGGTGGGCGCGGTGCTGGTGGGGCCGGGTGTGGGGCAGAGCCGTAACGCGGGGATCCTGTGGCGGCCGGGGGCCGGTCCGGACCTGGAGCAGATGTACACGAAGCGGCATCCGGTGCCGTTCGCCGAGTACGTGCCGTTGCGGGACGTGGCGCGGATGATCAGCAAGGAGGTCGACCGGGTCCGCAGCGACATGGTGGCCGGTGACCGGCCGGGTGTCGTCGACGCGGGGGCGGTGACGTTGGGTGACGTGATCTGTTTCGAGGTCGCCTACGACGGTCTGGTCCGGGACACGGTCACCGGCGGCGCGCAGGTGCTGGTGGTGCAGACGAACAATGCGACGTTCGACGTGGCGGAGGCCCGTCAGCAGTTGGCGATGGTGCGGTTGCGGGCGGTGGAGCACGGCCGTGCGTCGTTGATGGCGTCGACGGTGGGGGTGTCCGGGTTCGTCGGCGCCGACGGGCGGGTATCCGACGCCACCGGGTTCAACACCCGCGCCGTGGTGTCGCGGCAGCTGCGCCTCGGTGACGGGCGCACCCTGGCCACCCGGGTCGGGGTGTGGCCGGAGGTGGCGTTGGTCGTGGTGGCGTTGGTCGTGGTGGCCGGTGCGGCGGTGCTGCGCCGGCGGCGGCGGGCAGGCGCCGGGACGTCCCGGGGGATTCCGGGCTGACGGACGTGCCGGCGGTGCCGGCCGGGGGCGGAGGAGCGGTGGGTGAAGCGGTGGGGGTGCGAGCGCGGGTGGGACGCCGGGCGCCGCTGCGGCGGGTGCTGGTGGTCATCCCCACCTACAACGAGGCCGACAACGTGACGTCGATCGTGGCGCGGGTGCGGGCCGCCGCGCCCGAGGTGGACGTGTTGGTCGCCGACGACGCCAGTCCCGACGGCACGGGGGTCCTCGCCGACGCCCTGGCGGTTCGCGACGGGCGGGTGCACGTGCTGCACAGGCCCGGTAAGGAGGGGCTCGGCGCGGCGTATCTGGCGGGGTTCGCGTGGGCGCGTGAGCGCGGCTACGACGCGGTGGTGGAGATGGACGCCGACGGTTCCCACGCCCCGGAGGACCTGCCGCGGTTGCTGGCCGCCGCCGCCGACGCGGACGTGGTGATCGGGTCGCGGTGGTGTCGGGGGGCGCGGGTGGTGGGCTGGCCGCTGCGGCGGCTGCTGTTGTCGCGGTGCGGGAACCTGTATGCGCGGGTGGCGTTGGGGATGCCGGTGACGGACGCGACCGGCGGGTACCGGGTGTATCGGCTGGCGGTGTTGGATGCGGTGGATCTGGGGTCGGTGTGTTCGCAGGGGTATTCGTTCCAGGTGGAGTTGTCGCGGTTGGCGCATCGGGCGGGGGCGCGGATCGTGGAGGTGCCGATCACGTTCGCGGAGCGTCAGCGGGGGGCGAGCAAGATGAGTGGGTTGATCGTGGCGGAGGCGTTGTGGCGGGTCAGTGTGTGGGCGGTGCAGGATCGGCGTACGGCGTGGCGGCGGGGCCTGCACGGCACCGGTGACGGTCAGGTGCGGTGGCCGTGAGCGGCGGCGTGTCATGCTTGCTGGACGGGCTGGTGGGACGCGACGGGGCGATGGGGTGAGATGCGCCGAGGACTGAGGTTCGTGCCGGTGGCCGCGCTGGCGGCCGTGGTGGTGGAGCTGGCGGTGTTCGTGGGCGTCGGCCGGGCGGTCGGGTTCGGCTCGGCGGTGCTGGCGGTGTTCGCGGTGTCGCTGCTGGGGTTGGTGTTGCTGCGCCGGGAGGGCATGCGGGCGTGGCGGGGGTTCCGGGATGCCGCGCAGTCGGGCGCGCCGCCGGGTCCGCAGGTCACCGACGGGCTGGTGGGGTTGCTGGGGGCGCTGCTGCTGGCGGCGCCGGGCCTGGTTTCGGGTGTGGTGGGGGTGCTGCTGCTGGTGCCGCCGGTGCGGCGGCTGGCGGGCGCGGGGGTGCGGCGGGCCGCGGAGCGGCGGGTGTCGTCGATGGTGGCCGGTGACCTGTTCGGGCCGCGGCGGGTGCGGGTGCGCCGCGGCGACGCGCCACCGGCGGCGCAGCCGCAGCCGCAGCCGGAGGGGTCTGCGTCGACGGTGGCCGACGGTGGCCGGGCCATCGAGGGTGAGATCGTCGAACGGTAGCCACACGCGACGACGCCCCCGCAAGGG
>NZ_JBHUVA010000073.1:0-32970 GCF_042670805.1 Micromonospora sp. NPDC057141
AACGCATGGTCAACCGCCAAGTCCTGACCGAAGACCAGCCCGGAGTGTTCACCCTTATCCCGAAACGGACCTAAACCTCCGAACCGCCCTCTCACCGCTCTGCTCGCCGCACGCGGACATCAGGCGCTCGTGCTCCAAGGCGCGATGAGCACCAGCGAACGGCGGATCATCGTTGACCGGCTCGACGGCGCCAAGACCGGCGACGGCCTGCCCGTCATCGGCACCACACCGTTCATCGGTGAAGGCTTCGACGCCCCTGCCCTCGACACGCTCTTCCTCGCCGGTCCGATCTCCTACGACGGCCTACTCGTCCAATGCGCCGGCCGCGTCATCCGCGCCGCGCCCGGCAAGGACGTCGCCGAGGTCCACGACTACCACGACCCGGCCACCCCCATCCTCGCCGCCTCACTCCAACGCCGTATGCCCGGATACCGGGCCCTCGGCTTCACCCGAACATGAGTGCATCCGATCCCGATCACCATGCCTGGTCCCGCCCAGTTGCCCGGGCATGACGAAGAGCCAAGCGTGCTTGGCCTAGCGTAGTAGGCTGGCAGGCATGGGCCGGTTCTCCGAGGATGAGCTACATGCGGTTGTCTCCCGGTACGAGGCGACGCGGGCGCAGGCATTGACCGAGCGGGACGAGCAGCTACGGGCGTTCCACGCGGCCGGCTGGCGGCCGGTGGATCTGCAGCGGGTCACCGGCTACAGCCGGGAGACGATCCGTCAGGCGCTACGACCGGAAGTCCGACGGGCCACCAACATCAGCCGACGCCGGACACCACCCCAGCCGCCGGCCGACTACCGACCCTACGGTGACCGGAAGCCCTACGTGGTGGCCGAAACCCTCGCCGCGCTGCGCGGCCCGACCGAAGGCACGGTGACGCTTCCGCGTCATCTCGACTGGTCCGGGCACGCCGAGTACGACCTGAACCGGCCCGCACGCCTGGCCACCATGTACAAGGGGGTGCTCACCGAAGCCAGCACAGCCGAGGATCTGCACACCTGGCTCGACGCGGACCTCCTCCGGCGGCTCTGGCCCACCCTGTGGCTGCCACCCCAGCTCCGCCAGCGCTGGGAGAAAGCCTTCCCCGAACTCGCCGCAACCCGCAACAACGCGGCGTAGCGGTGGACCCCTTCCACGAACGCCTCGCCCGTATCGGGCTCGGGGCGGCCGATCGATACGGTTTCGCGCTGGCCGGCGGTTACGCGGTTCAGGCCGCCGGGCTTCTCGAGCGGCCCAGCGAGGACGTGGACCTGTTCACCGCCTGGGACCGCCGGCAGGAGTTCACCGCCGCGGTCGCCGCCGTCGTACACGCCTATCGGGACGACGGCCTCACCGTCGAGACCGAGCGGCAGTACGACACCTTCACCCGGTTGGCTGTCACCGACGGTGTGCGGGTCTCCAAGGTCGAACTCGGCGTGGACTGGCGTGCCAACGAACCGATCCTCATGGCGATCGGACCGGTACTCCACCCCGACGACGCGGTCGCGAACAAGATGAGCGCCCTCTACGGACGAGCGTTCGCCCGTGACTTCATCGACATCGACGCCACACTCCGATCCGGCCGCTACACCCGCGAAAACCTCCTCGCCCTCGTGCAGCGCGCCGACCGTGGTTTCGACCGGCGCGTCTTCGCCGACGCCCTCGGACAAGCCGCCCTGCTCGATCCCGACGACTTCGCCCAGTACGGCGTCACCGGCCCGGCGCTGGACGATCTCCGAAGCCGATTCGCGGAGTGGCGCCGCGAACTGCTCGACGACGAGGAAGGGTGACTCGGTCCCGACTCGCGGCAACGTTAAGCTGCACCCGCAGGACCCACAACGTTCCAGCTGATCTTCGGCAAGCGATCGCAGCAAGCCCGCGAAGCGACCGGCACGCACCGGCAGAAAACAAAAAGCCGCAGGTCGTCGGCCTGCGGATACCGGCGGAGCGTCCGGTTAGGAAACCGATGCTCTATCCCCTGAGCTACGGGGGCGCGAGGGCCTAGTCTAGCGACCTGGGGGTTCACCTGGGGCGGCAGGGAGTGGCCCGCGTTCACCCACATCACCCGGACTCCCGTTTGCCCAGCCCAGGACCACAGCTCGAGCACACGAACCCCCGTTCTCGACCACGGTCGGCTGTGGTGACCCGTGTTGGCGCCGGTTGTCCCGGGCTGGCATCCGCTGGCGAGCACACGTCGCGCACACCATCGATGATCATCCAGAGGCTCCCTCTTCAGCGGCCGGTTGCCATCCGGGCCGAGCCGGCCTCGTCGGCGACCTTCCGGGCTTCGGGCGCCGGCTGAGGGCAAGACGACTACGCGGGGTCAGCGTTCAGGATGATTCCCACATCCGCCTCATGAGGAACTCCCGGCTCAGGGAACGCGCGGGTGCGCGAGCTTTCGTCGGTCAGGTCGGTTGGAGACCGTCTATGAACGGGTCCCTGTCGTGGCGTTGTCAGCGGGTAGGGTCTCGGCGTGACGTCGAGCGTCGGTCCCGGGGCGGTTTCGCCGTCCGAGCGGCGGCGGTGGACGTGGGAGCATCCCGTTGGTCCGCGTTGGCTGCTTCTTGGCGACGTCGACCCTGAGGGTTCCTGGGCGGACGACGTCCCTCTGGCGCTGTGCGCGGAGATCGAAGGACTGTTCGTGGACCTGCCGCCACGGCCTCGGAAGCGGTTCACGCTCGTCGGCTGCACGCCGACCGGCGCGCTCGCTGGCCTCCTCGATCGGCTGCCCGCCGAGGCACTCGGCACGGAGCATGCCTGGCTGGGCGACGTCTTCGTGACAGCGTCCCCGCCACCGTACTGGTGGGGCGAGGATCTCGGCGACGTCGTCGTGCTGGCGCAGCGCCCGAACGCCACCATGCCGGGAACCGTAGACATCGATCTCAGCGGTGTCGTCCGCGTCCACGGTCGCACGGAAGCCGTGATCCGTCCCGGGCAGGTGACCGAGTTCGTGCTGCAGGGCCGGGACGAGGAGCCGTACGGCACGTGTCGGGACGTCACCGGCGTGTTCCGCGATCAGGCCGCGCCCACGGTGACGCAGGTGCGGCTGCTCGGCTGCCGGCCGCAATCTGCCCTGCTGACGAAGCTCGATGCGCTCGGCCAGTCGGCCAAGGCCGGTCTGCGTCGCCGTCGGATCAGCGCCGACGTGTACGCGGTCGCCGCCGACGGCTCGGCCAGTCGGGTCATCGGGGCCATGCTGTCGGGAACGGTCGGTGCCAGCGAGCCGTCGCGGATCGGGGCCGGACTCCTCGATGTGACGGTCGGCAGCGACATGGGTGAGCCGATGCCGACGGGGGTCCTCGGCATTCTGGAGCATTGGCACACCGGAAGGCCTGCTGAGAGGAATCTGTGGGCTGGCTACGGCCGGGAGTTGCGCCACCGCTGGGCGGGCGTGGCTCTCGCCCACCGGTCTGTTGCGCCGGATCGGCCGGCCGGTGTCACGTACGACCTCGACGGTCGTTTCGTGACCGACATCGAAGGGTTCTACTGCGCGATCGGTGAGGCGATCAACGGACCGGGCGGATACTTCGGGTGGAACCTCGACGCCCTCGATGACTGCCTACGCGGAAGGTTCGGTGCTCAGACACCTTTTCGCCTGGTGTGGCACGACTCGGCCGTCGCTCGTGAACACCTCGTCGCCGGCTACGACCGGCGTCTACTGGGTCCGGCGACCACGCTGGACTACCTGCTGGACATGCTTGCGGCGCATCAGGTCGACATCGACTTGCGGTGAGCTGACAGTCGACGCTGACAACCGCTGCGTCACCCAGCCGAGCCCGGCGAGAGGGTTGGACACACGGTGGCAGGCGGCCGCCGTGGATCCTTAGACAGGGATGTGGCTGTGCCGGGTGCCGTTGACGCGGCCGGAGTCGGTGAGGGGGTCGAAGAAGTCCTCGCCGTAGTCGAGATGGGGCCGGTCATCCGTCCGGGCGTGAGGTCGTGGCCGCGCGTACTGACGCGCCTCCGGCGGATTCGGGGCGAGTCGCTGTGGCGGGTCCAGCCGAGGACGCACGCCGGTCAGAGGTGCAGGATCCTGTCGTATTCTTCGTCGTACCAATCGTCGGTGTTGTGTTTCTGGATGGTTCCCGCGACTCGTGTCAGCATCAGCACGTCGCCGTTGAGGGTCAGGGCCGCGTCCTCGACCCTGCCAGCGAGGATCCTGGCCACGGTCGCCAGCATGTGGGGCTTGCCCTTGTCGGTCAGGGTGTCCTTGCGCATGTAGAAGCTGATGTCAACGTAGGTCTCCGGCTCCCACTGCCACAGGGATCCCTCGTCGTCCTCGGCGCAGTAGTAGCCGTTCCGGCCGCCGGTGATGTCCACGACGTACCCGTGCTCGTCGTTCAGGTCGGCGCTGAACATCCTGCCGCCGGACGCCGTGGACGTCTCGACAGCTTCGGGAGCAGCCAGCTCTGCCACCTGCTCGAGTGGGATGTCGCCAGCCAGCGTCAGCCGGTACTCGACAGCCATCTGCATCCCTTCATCAGTCTCGCCGGACGATCTGAATGATCGCACCGTCCCGCGTTACCGCCGCCAGTTCCTTCAGCCTCGCTATGGGCCAGTCGTGGAACTGCTTGTGCAGGGTGGCGAGGTCTCCTCCCTGTCTGTCAGGGTGAGTTGAGGCCAGCGGTTCATAGCAAGCTGAGGTGATCCACATCGAGCGGCCGGCTGCCGGCCGGCTCGCCGGCCACGATGCGCTCACACCCCCAAACCGGGCTCTGTCAGCTCTGGCGAACACTTCCCAGCCTCACAGCCCTCTGACAAAGACTGACAAGACCATCGCTGGCTGTCCTTTCTCAGTTGACCTGTCTGTTGGGCCTGCTCTGGTACGCAGGTCCATCGGCCGTTTCCTGGGCAATTGCGGCCTGTTCCCGGGCCGCACTGGCGTCACCGAGCCCGGGATCGGCTAGGAGATCAAGCACGTATTCCAGGGCCGCGACGGTGCTGCCGGGCTCAGCCGTATCGCTCGACGAGCGTGTTGCCGATCGAGGCCAGGTGGTCTCGCACGGCCGGAGGGCCGGTCACCTCGATCCATTCGACCAGCCCGGCGAGCTCGCCAGCGAGTGTGTATTCGTCGTTGCCGCGGATCACGACCTCGATGCGGCCATCGGTCGTGGAGCCTCCCACCTCGAGCCGACCGCCGAATCCAATCCGGAGCACGCCTATCCCCTGGGGCGCGCACACCGCCCGGGCCTCGAGGGGCGTTCGCTTGCGGTCGACTTCGTCGGCGATCGCGCGCCAGCTCTCGGCAAGGTCGAAGTCCTCGGGCCGGTGCACGGGATCGCCGGTCGGGTCGGCGGACGACACGCGGTCGATCCGGAAGGTCCGGCGACCGGCCTCGGTGTTGGCGACGAGGTACCACGAGGGGCCTTTGACGACGATGCCCAGCGGGTGGACGGTTCGCTCGGTTTCGGTGCCTTCACGATCGACGTAGCCGAGCCGGACCTGGACGCCGCGGATCACCGCGTCCTGGAGCACGTCGAGGAAGCGAGGCGGTCGCGGCTCGACCCGGCTCGACCCCCATCGCTGCTGGTCCATGACGAGCGACGCCGCTGCCGCCTCGGCCTGCACCCGGAAGGGTTCCGGCAGGGCTTGGACGAGCTTGCGCAGCGCCGCTTTCACGGCCGGCGTCGCAGCCGAGGCCGGGCCGGCGACCAGGAAGAGGGCGCGGGCCTCACTCGCGGTCAACCCGGACAGGTCGGTGCGGGCACCGCCGACGAGGCGCCAGCCGCCGCCCCGGCCCTGGACGGAGTACACCGGGACCCCGGCCATGCCCAGGGCGTCGAGGTCACGGCGGGCGGTGCGCTCGGAGATCTCCAACTCCCGGGCGACCTCCGCTGCGGTCACCTGCTCGCGCTGTTGCAGCAGAAGGAGGACGGCCATCAACCGGTCGGCTCGCACCCGGACAACACTTCCACGAAAACCGGTCAGGAGGTGACCGGTATCGGTCGGCAGGATGCCGGCATGACAACCGATTTTCCCGAGCCCACCCGCATTTCGGTCAACGGTGTGGAACTCGAAGTCTTCGAAGCCGGCCGGCAGAACGCGGGGAACCCCATCGTGCTCTGCCACGGCTGGCCGGAGCACGCCTTCTCCTGGCGCCGTCAGGTGCCGGCCCTGGCGGCGGCGGGCTACCACGTCATCGTCCCGAACCAGCGGGGTTACGGCAACTCGTCCCGCCCGACCGAGGTCACCGACTACGACATCGCACACCTGTCGGGTGACCTCGTCGCCCTCCTCGATCACTACGGCTACGACGATGCCACCTTCGTCGGCCATGACTGGGGCGCATTCGTCGTATGGGGCCTGACCCTGCTGCACCCGAACCGGGTCAACGGCGTGGTAGCGCTGAGCGTGCCCTACCAAGAGCGCGGAGAGATGCCCTGGATCGAGTTCATGGAGGCCGTGCTCGGCACCGACTTCTACTTCGTCCACTTCAACCGGCAGCCGGGCGTCGCGGACGCCGTGTTCGAGGAGAACACGTTCCGATTCCTTCGGAACCTGTACCGGAAGAACGTGCCCCTCGCAGAGCCTCAGCCGGGCAACACGTTGATCAACCTCGCCAGAGCGGAAACCCCACTCGGTGAGCCCGTCATGAGTGACAGCGAACTGGCCGTCTTCGTCTCCGCCTTCGAGTCAACAGGGTTCACGAGCGGAATCAACTGGTACCGCAACCTGGACCGCAACTGGCACCTGCTGGCGGACGTGGACCCGATCATCCGACAACCCACCCTCATGATCTACGGCGACCGCGACACGGTCGCGAGGGCTGAAAGATTCACGGAGTTCGTGCCGAACGTGGAAGTGGTCAGTCTCGACTGCGGTCATTGGATCCAGCAGGAAAAGCCGGACGAAACCAACCAGGCGATTCTGAAGTGGCTGGACCAGCGGGATGCCGCCTAGCACGCCTGCAGGAGATCCGCTTCACGGTCCGCTGAGGATTCGCGGGTCGTAGGCGCTGGTCATGCTCCTCACCCTGCGGGTTGGTGGCATCAGCCACCAACCCGCAGGATGCGCCGTCCATTGGCTGGGCCGTCCGCCTCGCGCCACGACGGACCACCCGATTGATGGCGGGTACGCCACCGACGCCGCAGCAGGGTGGTCGCGGCCGTGTGGTCGCACCGGACCGAAGAGCACCTTGGCGTGCGCGCCTTCGGGGCGCGGATTGTTCCCATCGACTTCGATCTATAAGGTACCAGGGTTCATCGAGGTGCAGAAGCCGACAGGGTGAAGGGGCGGGAGCATGTCGTTGACCGACAGCATCGGTGATGACCTGCGGGCGATGGCCGAAGGCGTGGCGACCGCGCAGCAGGGTATCGCCGGGGTCGACCCCGAGAGCGGGCCGAGCAGTCTGCCGCCGCGGCCCACGCTACTGCTTCTCGTTCTGCCTGAGGGCTTCCTCGAGCTGGTCTTCCAAGATGACGATCCGGCGGGCGGCCGAATCGATCCAGGGCAGGAGAACACGGGGCAGGGCTGAGCTGGCTCCACACCGAGATGGCCGGCCTTTGCCGATCAGGCGATTTCGCGATGCCCTGGTGAGCGCATGAAACGCCGAACGGCGGCCCGCTGAACCAGTCGGGCCGCCGTCCGCAGAGTGTGAATCAGAGCGGGCGGATGTTCTCCGCCTGCGGGCCCTTCTGGCCTTGGGTGATGTCGAACTCCACCTTCTGGTTCTCGTCGAGGCTGCGGAAGCCGCTCGCCGAGATCGCGGAGAAGTGGGCGAAGACGTCGGCGCCGCCGTCGTCCGGGCTGATGAAGCCGAAGCCCTTGTCGGCGTTGAACCACTTCACGGTACCTGTAGTCATGTCTGCTCCTTCGCAGGCTGTTAGAGACCGCACTGTGCGGACCCTTGCGCCACCGCGTTGATCACCCGCGTCGAAACGACACGAAAAACGAAAAGCGCCTGGATGGGTCTCAGATGCCCCATCAGGCGCCGGAAAACGTCTACGGAAATCAAAACTGCAACCCGGCCACCATAGCACGTGATCCGTCGTCGATCCCATGGCGATGCATGGACCTGGCCACTCGCCTGCATGCCACGCCGCGTGGACGGCGCTGAGGCACCGTCGCTGCCGACTGCCCATCAACCGCGCTCATGCGGGAGGGGGCGGTGGCGCGTCGGCCACGAGCAGGGTGAGCTGCTGGACCAGGTCGTCGAGGGACTCGCCGGTCTGGGCACGGACGAGCCCCAGGGCAAAGGTCGGCGAGCAGGTAGAAGCCGAGGGTGCGGGCCTGCTCCGAGTCGAACGAGGGCCAGCAGTGCCTCCGCGGCGGCGAGGTCACCGCGATGGCGGGCGGCGATGACCCCGGCAGCGCGCTGGACGAGGTCGGCGGCGACCGGAACCGGACCGGTCACGCCGGTCAGAGCTTCGGCGCGGTAGCGCGGGCGGCCTCGAAGCGGGCGGTGACGTCGGCCCAGTCGACCAGTCCCCACAGCCGGTCGACGTAGTCCGGGCGCACGTTGCGGTACTGCAGGTAGTAGGCATGCTCCCACGCGTCGAACACCAGCAGCGGCGTGGCGCCCTGCCCGATGTTGCCGTGGCGGTCGTAGACCTGCTCCACGATCAGCCGCTGCCCCGCCATGGCGCACCACGTTGGTGACCAACTCGCGCCCCGGCCAACACGAAGTCCTCCAGGCCGTGGCCCAGAAGGCCTGCCGAACGGGCTGCCGCGGCGACCGCGTGTCGCAGCGCGGGGCCACCGGGACCGCGCCGGGGGCTGGGGACTCTCGCTCTGGCGGGCGGGCGGCTCATCACCCGACGGCGCCACCCGAGATCGGGCCGGCCAGGCTGCCGCCGTGGCCCACGCTACTGCTTCTCGTTCTGCCGCAGGGCTTCCTCGAGCTGGTCTTCCAGGACAATGATCCGGCAGGCGGCTTCCAGGGCAGTGCCCTGATCCACCATCTCGCGGGCCCGGGCGGCCAGACGCAACTGGTAGCGGGAGTAGCGGCGGTGCCCACCGCTGGAGCGGTGCGGGTTGATCAGTTTCGCTTCGTCCAGGCGGCGCAGGAAGTCCTGCGTGGTGTCGAGCATCTCCGCGGCCTGACCGATGGTGTAGGCCGGAGTGTTCTCGTCGCCGAACATGTCATCGGGGTTTCGCCCCATGTCACCTCCACGTCGAGGGCCCCGGCGCTTACGCGCCGGGGCCCAGGGTTACGGGTCAGAACACCATCTACCGACAGGAACGTCGGCTTGTCGTATCCGCACCAGCCGCAACCGTCGGCTTCGGGTGCGAGGATCGCGTATGCGTGACCGGAGACCACCTCTCGTTCGATGGAAACTGCGGTGTCCGCCGAGCCTGGAATGCCGGCTGCTGGCGGGCGATCCAACGGTGTACGGCCCTCCCTTTCCTCTGCGTCTTCTTACCCTTGCGGTCGTACGGTCCCCGGCGCCGGAGCCCACGCGACTTCATGGCCCCGACACGTGCGGCGAACATCAGTTGGAGCCCTGAGCAAGCCTTGGCCCCACCTGCATGCCCCATCGCGCATCACACGTTGGGGCTGACGTGCTCCTACTGCCGTTCCGGCGGAACGAATCCCGCTTCCTGCCGTCCGTCGTGACCTCACGACCGGACAACCCGTCTGCGTCTTGACGGACCTTCTCTCTCGACTCGAAGAAGAGTATTCCATGCCGCCGAAGATATCTAGTCGTTCCAGCATAGATTCTCTGGTCGGCCGCCGTAAGGGTCACCGGCGTGCCCCGGCAGGCACGGCGAGGGCCGCGCCGACGTCGACCCGACACCGGTACCGCCTGCCGACCGATGAACACCGCCGCACGGTCACGACGAACCCGGCCGGCACGCCCGTTGTCCCGCGACAGCGAGACCCAGCCCTACGCCGCGGACTGCCCGAGGGCAGCGAACCCGCGGCTTCGCCAGAACGCGTCAGCAGACACGCGAACAGAACTCAGCCATACCCCACCGCCGGCCCCGCGGGCACGGCGGCGCCAGCCTCCCGCCGCCGTGGTCACCGTGGCCAGGCGGCGCGGACACGATGTGCGAGAACGTGGAGTATCGATCTTGGGGTCGGCCGGCGGTGTCGTACGGCCATCCGGTGCCCGACGACCGGCGGGCCGGACCGGTCGGCGACGGCGGGCCGGCGCCCGGGTCCGAGGACCGCGGTGGCGAACCCGATGGACGACAGGTGTCCCTCGCCGATCTGGCGCAGGCTGCTCGCGACCCGCGGCTGCCCGGCGTCCAGACCGGCCTGGTCCGGGTGGACCGTCATCGACGGGTTGCACAGCGCGGCGGCCTCGACCGCGTACTCGTGGCTGAAGTAGGCGCCGATCAGGAGCCGGGTGGGTGGGTGGGTGGGTCCCGGGGCGAGGGTGGTGCCGTGCCGGACGGCCAGGGTGTCGGTCACGACCATCGCCGGGCGTGCTGGAGGGTGGAGATCAGTGCGACGGTGGATTCGGCGCCCTGGTTGAGGTTGGGTCCGTGCGGGGTCAGCCCGTCGTAGCCGCCGCCGGTCGCCGGATCCCACATCCGCGTGCCGACGTCGTTGTCGCCGAGGAACCAACCGACGGCCTGCCGCACCCCGGTCTCCCAACCGGGGTCGCCGGTGACCGTGGCGGCGGTGGCGCAGGCGTCGGCGAACGCGGCGACCTCGATCGGCTGTTGGTCGTGGCACCGCCGCGGCGCACCGCGTTCCCAACCGCCGGCGGGTACGACCGACAGCCGCCCGTCGCGCAGTTGGACGTCGCGCAGCCAGGTCAGCATCCGCAGGCCGTCGTCGAGGGGTGGGCCGTCGTGGCGCAGCTGGCTGGCCGCGATGACGACCTCCGCGAGGGCCGCGTTGGCGTAGGTCAGGCGCGGACGCGGCCAGGGCCAGAGCGGGTCGGATCCGGGGGCGCCGATCGTGGCGGCCGCGTCCCCCAGCAGCGTGGCCGCATTGGCGTGGGCCGGGTGGCGGCGCAGCACCTCGACCGCGCCGAGCCCGGCGAAGGCCATCGCGTGCGGGGTCGGGGCGCGTCTGGTGGCGCCCCGGCTGAAGGCGACCAGCGCCTCCTCGCGTATCCAGGGCGCGGGACTGCGGGCCGCAGCGGTGCCCAGCCCCCACAGCGCGCGACCCCACCAGTCGCCGAGCCCGGGCTCGTCGGCCCAGCGCCGGTCGTGACCGAGCCGGTTGCGGAAGGCGCCCCGGGTGTCCTGCGCATGGGTGAGGAACGCGAGGTAGCGCTCTGCCAGCCGGAGCACCTCCTCCGCCGGCTCCGGCTCACGGCTGGTGACGACCAGGCCGCGCGCGACGTCGTCGGTGCAGTAGCCGTGCTCGCGCCGGACGATGGCGTGCCGGGCGTGCTCGAACAGGCCGGTGTCGTCACTCAACCGGCTCAGGTGCGCGAAGCTGGGCCGGGGCGTCGGATGCCGGCGGCCGCTGCCCGGCCGGCTGGACAGACCGGTGGTCGCGGTCACGCCGACGCCACGCTGACCGCGGGACGGCGGGCGGCGACGAGCCGCTCGGCGAGTGTGCCGTAGCGGGCCGCCACCGCCGGCCAGCGCAGGTCCGCGGCCAGCGGCCGGATACGGCCGGCCAGCCGCGCGCCCAGGCCCGGTTCGGTCAGGATCCGCCGGATCGCCGCGGCCAGCGCCGCCGGGTCCTGATGGGGTACGACCAGACCGGGGCCGCCGGTGAGCAGCTCGACGGCGTGCGGGAAGGCCGTGGCCACGACGGGTACCCCGGCGGCCACCGCCTCGATGAGCACCCCGGAGGTGACCTGTTCGCGGGAGTCGTAGGGCAGCACGACGACGTCGGCGGAGCGGATCAGCCGGCCGAGGGTGGCCTGGTCGTGGTAGGCGTCCTGGTAGTCCACGGTGTGTGCGATGCCCAGCTGCGCGCCGAGCCGGTGCAGTCCCGCCCGGTACGCCTCACCCTGGTGCTCGACCACCTTCGGATGGGTCCGGCCGGCGACGGTGTAGGTAGGTGTCGGGTCGAGATCCTGCAACCGCGCGAGGGCCCGCAACGACCACTCGACGCCCTTGCCGGGACCGAGTAGTCCCCAGGTCAGCAGGTGCGGGCGGGTACGGCGGTCGGCGGGTACACGGACATGTCCGGCGGCGCCGTGCGGGATGACCGTGACCTTGCCCGGACGTACGGTGTAGCCGACGAGCAGCCGGCTGCGAGCCGTGTCGGTCATTGTGACGACCGCTCCGGCGGCGGTGACGATCTGCTCCAGCAGGGACTTCTGCCGGGCCGAGGGCCGGCGAAGCACGGTGTGCAGGACGACGATGCTCGGCACGGTGAGGCAGCGCAGCAACGGCAGGACGTCCTCGCCGTCGGCGCCGGGGAAGATGCCGTACTCGTGCTGGACGACGGCCACGTCGAAGGCGTTCAGGGCCGCCGCGGCGTCCCGCCACCCGGCCTGGGTACGCGTCGACCAGGTGTGCACGACCCCCGGTCCGGCCCGCAGGTCGTCGCCTCGGTCGGTGACCCGGACGATGCCGCCGCGCGTACCGTCGGCGGTCAGGTGGGCGGCGAGGGCGGAGTTGAAGGTGGCCAGTCCGCACCGGGTCGGTGGGTGCGTGCTGAGGAATCCGTAACTGTGCATGGGTGTCAGGCCTTCCGGTTGTCGGCCGCCTCGGGATGCGGGGACGGCCTCACGCGGTATCGGCGCACGCCGGCCAGCGTGGGTGGCCGGCGGAACGGGTTCGTAGGCGGTGATCGGGTTCAGCGGTGCGATCGGCGGGTGAGGTGGTCGTAGACGGCCAGGTAGTCGGTGACCATCCGGTCCGCGCCGAAGCGCTGCCCGGCCCGGGTCCGACAGACGACCCGGTCCAGTTCGGCAGCCCGGGTGACGGCGTCGACGGCCTGCTCGACGGCCTGCACGAGGAACCCCGTGACGCTTTCGTCGACAACCTCCGGCATGGACCCTCGGGCGTACGCGACGACCGGCGTGCCGCAGACCATCGACTCCACCACCGACAGCCCGAACGGCTCGTCGAAGGCGATCGGGTGCAGCAGCGCGGTGCTCGCGCCCAACACCTCGGCACGGCGTCGAGGGCCGACCGAGCCGAGGAAGACGACCTGGTCGCCGTCGATGTGCGGGGCCACCTGTTCGGCGAAGTACCGCTCGTCCTGCACGATGCCGCAGATGGTCAGCGGCCGGCCGGCGCGGCGGGCGATCTCGATGGCGGTGTGGGTGCCCTTGTCGGGATGGATCCGGCCGAAGGCGGCCAGTCCGGGACCGGCGGCGCGGGTGAACGGCAGCCCGGTGAGGTCGACGCCGTGGTGCACCGTGGCGACGTAGTCGAGCTCGGCGCTGCGGTCGGCGTCGGAGATCGACACATAGGACGAGCGGGCCCGGGCGTACGCGGGAAGGATCCCCCGGCCGGAGAAGCCGTGCACGGTGGTGAGCAGCGGAGCACGGCAATGCTCGGCGAAGGCCAGCGGCAGCCAGTCGAGGTGGCTGTGGACCAGGTCGAACTCCGACGAGCGGGCCATCGCGTGGGACACGTGCATCGCCTCCCACACCCGGCCGTCCAGGTCCGGATCGTCGGCGTACCCCCGGGGGGACACGCCGTCGAGGGCGGCGGAGGTGACGGAGTCCAGCGTCGCGAAGAGGGTCACGTCCACGCCGCGGGTGACCAGCCCTTCGGCGAGCAGCCCGGTCACCTGCTCCCACGGACCGTAGTGGTGTGGAGGTGTGCGCCAGGCGACCGGACCGAGCAGGGCAACCCTCACGGGGACGGGGCGTCGGCGAGGTCGGCCGGATCGAGGCGCAGGGTGGCGAGCAGCCCCGCGTGCTTGTCGGGGTCCACCCGCTCCGGCAGTTCCCGCTCGACCCAGTCGGCCCTGGTCTGTTGCCCGCGCTCGCGCAGCGCCGCAACGATCCGGCACCTGGCGATCCTCATCGTCTGCCCTTCGAGAAGCCGTTCGGGATGGTCACGCCTACCGGTGACGGTATGACCGGTAGGCGAGGGCCCAGCGGCGGCGATCGGACGATCAGCCATGACATCTCCTGGTGGTCTCGACGGATCGGCGCGGATGCCCGAACGGCCCGGGCCGAGGACTGGTCAACGCAACATCCCGGCTCTCAGCTGGGCCAGCGAGCGCCTCAGCAGCCGGGAGACGTGCATCTGTGACAGCCCTACGCGGGTGGCGATCTGCGCCTGGGTCAGGTCACCGTAGAACCGAAAGATCAGGATCTGACGTTCACGTGCGGGAAGCGCCGCGAGGAGCAGTCGGAGGGTGAGGTGGTCGTCCATGGCTGCAAATCCCGGATCGGCAGCGCCGATGCGCACATGGCGCTCGCCGCCGTCGGCCCTGGGCAGTGGCTCGTTCAGCGACTCCAGGCGATAGACGTCGAGGGCGGCGACGGCGGCCACGAGTTGGGCGACGGTCACCTCCAAGTCGTCGGCGAGCTCACGATCCGTCGGTTGGCGACCGCGTCGCTGCGCCAGCCTGCCCCGGGCCTCGGGCACCCGGGCACCCAGCTCCTGGGCCGCGCGTGGCACCCGGATCGCCCAGGCCGTGTCGCGGAAGTGCCGCCGGATGCCGCCGAGAATGGTCGGGACGGCGTAGCTGGCGAACGGCACGCCCCGACTGCTGTCGAATCCGTCGACGGCCTTGATCAAGCCGAGCGCGCCGACCTGCGCCAGGTCGTCGTAGGACTCACCGCGACCGGCGTACCGGCGGGCCAGTCGACCCGCCATCGGCAGGTTTGCTTCGATGACCTGGGTCCGCAGCCGTGCGCGGTCGGGATCTTCGACGTTCAGGGCTGCGCGTCGACGCAACAGTTGTTCGCTGTCCCCCGTGGCCGGGCTCAGCATCGGAGGGGACGAACCGGCCGTGGGTGTCACGGTGGGGGTGACCATCGTTGCACGCCCCTAACGGGCTGGTGGCTGCGAGAAATGGCGGCCACCGGGGACCCGGGCGACACCGCCACCGTACGCCTTCGTCTCCCTGACCGCACCCCGGAAGCCGCGCTCCGGGAAGCTGACTCGGCTGTCGGGCCGGTCTTCAGCCGGGCTGGTCGGCGACCGCTCCCGGCGCGAGCTGCTCGGAGCCGTCGACGATCGCCTGGGACAGTTCGGACAGTCGCCGGTTGCGGCTACGCGCGCCGTCGCGCAGTATCGCGAAGGCATGGCCCACTTCCACCTGGAGGCGTTCGGCGAGGACTCCCTTGGCCTGTTCGATCAGAACGCGGCTGTTCAGGGCGGTCTGCAGCTGTTCGGTGAGGATGTCGCGTCGGTGGATGGCGCGCTGTTGCAGCAGTCCGATGGTGGCCACGTCGGCGAGTGCCTGACCGATTCGGAGCTTGCCCTCGTCGAGGGCTCCCGGCCGGACCTCGAAGAGGTTGAGCGCGCCGATGACCTCGGAGCGCAGGCGCATGGGCAGGGCGTGCACCGCGGCGAAGCCGACCTCGGCCGCGGCAGCGGTGAACCTCGGCCAGCGGGCTGTGGTCAGGGTCAGGTCGGCGACCGACACCGGTTGGCCGGTACGGAAGCAGTCGAGGCAGGGCCCCTGGTCGGTCTGAAGCTGGAACAGCTCCAGCAGTCGGGTGCGTTCGGAGGAGGCGGCGACCACCTGCAGCGTGTCCCGCTGGTCGGTCAGGAGCAGCCCGGCCGCCGACACGCCCAGCAGATCGACACACCTCTCGGTCAGCACGTGCAGGAACTCGATCACGTCGAAGTCGTCGATGAGCGTGTCGGCCATCTCCACGAAAACGTCGGCCAACTGGGTCTCGGCCATGTCAGTCACCTCGTCAATCAGGGGTCCCACCGGTCGCCCGACGGGTTGGTCCGTAACGCGCCGTCTTGGCGCCGATTCCCTGTTCATGCCTTCCGGTCACCACGTGTCCCCGCCGGTCCGAGGCGCAGGCGCCGAGCGACGACGTCGGCTGCCACGTCCCGGAGCCGCCGGTCCTGGGAGTACGCGTAGGCGCGCAGCCGGACGAGCGCCACCGCCGCGGGCACTCCCAACTGGGCCACGATCATGCCGGTCGCCTGATGCACCTCGGGGTGTTGCAAGCCGGTCCCCTCGGGCCACTGATCGCCCCGGTCCACCCCGTGGCGCGTCGCGCCGTCCAGCAGCACCGCGCATGCCGTGTCCGCCAGGACCAGCACGTCGGCCAGTTCCTCCGCCCCGAGGTCACCGGCGCGGGCACGGTAGAGGTCCAGGACACCGAGGCTGATCC
Organism: Micromonospora sp. NPDC057141; assembly: GCF_042670805.1. Taxonomy (NCBI): domain Bacteria; kingdom Bacillati; phylum Actinomycetota; class Actinomycetes; order Micromonosporales; family Micromonosporaceae; genus Micromonospora; species Micromonospora sp. NPDC057141. Next base: position 16,111 of record NZ_JBHUVA010000073.1, read on the forward strand.
CGCCCACCCGTAGCGGCAACGCGAACACCGCACTGGCCCCGGCGAGCACCGCGGCCGGCGCGAACACCGGCCAGCGGTTCCGGCACTCAGGCACAGTCAGATCGGCGACCAGGACGGGTCCACCGGTGGTCGCGTCCACGCACGGCCCCTCACCGATGGTGAGGGTCAGGTCCTCCAGCTCCAAGGCGGTCAGGTCCGTCGCGTACACCAGTTCGCGCGGCGTGGCCTCGAGGATGACGGCGACGGCTGCGGAGTCGACGCCCCCGACCGAGACGGCCGCCGAGCAGACATGATCGACCGTGATCGCGCCACCTCGGGCGACATCGCCGAGAACGGCCCACAGCCGCAGCCGGCGATCGGAGGTCATCGGATCGCCGCGCCCCGGGTTGTCCCTGCCCACTGCTGACTCCGACCCGGATCGTTCGAAGCGGACGTTACGGGGGCGGCGTCAAGGCCCGGCGAAGGCCAAACCATACTCCGCACGACGCCGCAGCGCGACCGGCGGCTCACCGGACCGCGACGGCCCCGACGGCTGCCGAGCCGGTCGAGGCGCGGAAGCGTACGCTGGAAGCGTCGCTCGGGACCCCGGTGGCTGACAGCCGCCGCCGGCGGACGCCCCCACCGATCGAGGTCACCGTGTCGGCCACCCGCTACGCACCCCCCACAGCAGGCCGCCGGGCCTCCCCGCGTTCCTTACGTCGGCGCACCATCGCGCTCAGGCCGGCCAGCTGCAGAACGGGCAACGCGCTGAGGTGTCGTTCCCCGGCGCGCACGCCACCCTGCCGGTGGGGGTGGCACTACTGCTGGCCGCGGTTTCCGGGGTCCTGTTCGTCGCCCTCCCCGGCACCGCGCGGATCGTGCAACTCAGAATGCTGGGCCGCCGTCGCGTCACGCAGGAAGCCAGCGCGCCCGAGCATCGTGCGACTACCCGGCCGGCAACCGGCACCGCCAGCGTCCCACGGCCGCCCCGCCCAGAGAATCAGGACGGTTGAGCCATGTCCGTCACCACGCCGGCCACCACGATCTCCGCATCGACCATCTCCACACCCCGGCTCGTCCTCGCCCGCCCCCACGACCGGGCGGTTTTGGACGGCGGGTGGTGGCCGCGGTCCTGGGACCCGTCCACCGAGCTCCCCGGCCTGGTCCTCGCCCTGTCCGAACGCCACGGCCGGATCCGGCATCTCATGCTCAACATCCACACCTGGAAAAGCCGGATCCGCCGGTTGACCGTCGGACCGGACCCTATCCGGATCGGCTGGTTCGACACCCTCGACCCCGCCCTGCTGGTCGCCACCACCCGCCGCGACCTCCAGGTCGATCTGCTGGTGGTACCGCCCGCCACCCCAACCGCGGCAGCCGAGTGGGCGATGGCGACCGCCGCCGACCCCACCAACCTCAGGCGCGCGCCCGACATCCTGGCCAGCACCGCGGCTCGGCCCAGGGCTGCGGCGGCGACCGGCTCCGACACGTACGCGGTGTGGGACAACGAAGGTGGCAGCACCTTGCCGATCGGCGCGGATCACCGAGCTAGAGCCCACGACGGTGTCGACGCCACCTGAATCCATTCTCAGGTGGGGCTGGCAGACGGCTGCGGTGCCGGTGGGCTGACCGACAAGAACCGCTGGTCGGCCCGATACAATGCCGGCGGATCGCCCAGCGGGACGGTCAGTTGACGACCGAGGAACTCGTCGTGTCCGGTGGATCCGGAGGGCGGCCATCGTTCGCGCGGAGCCGTTCCGCAACCCGACGGACGGCGATGGCCGTCACCCACGCGAGACCGTCTGCCTGATCGGCGGTGCAACTCGGCGCGAGTTGCCAGACCTCGACGAACACCGCCCGGGTCACCGCGACGGCGGCCGAAGGGCTGCCCACACTCTCACACACCTGGATGAAGACGGCGCGGACGAGACGGCGGTAAAGCCGACCGAAGGCGGCCCGGTCACGGTCGGCGATCCGCTTGACGAGGTCATCCACGGACTCCCGGCCAGGGAGGGCATGAGCAGGGGAAACAGGCATCCGGTGCTCCTGGTGGTGTGCCTGCGGCTGGGGCACCACCAGGGACCAGGGCGGCCGTTATGCCGCCCACCTTACGCCATCGCGCCGGTCATTCTCCGCGCCAAGTGATGGATGCCGACCGGCGGCAGGCGCGAGCCGTGATCCCGGCGGCGAATCAACTCCGACGACCGGTATCCGGGTGGTGGCCGCCGGCGCTGGCCTGCTCGCGCCGACGGTGACCCGTCGGCTGATCGATGAGTTCGCGCGTCGGCCGGGGCGGCGACCCTGCCGCTGCCCCGGCTGGAGGGGGTAACCGAGCGGGTAAGGGAGGTACTCACGCTGATCGCCTGCGGCCTCGGCGCAGACGAGGTCGCAGATGGCACTTATGGCAGATTCCCGCCCAACAGCAGCCTGACCTCGCTCCCTCCGCAGGCTGCTCCCAGTTGGAAAGGGCCCACCAATGACCGAACGACCTGGTCTGCTGATCTTCAGCAAGCGAGCACCGTAATCAGCCACTGCGACCGGGTGCTCTATCCCCTGAGCTACGGGGGCGCGAGGGCCTAGTCTCGCGACTGGGGGTTCACCTGGGGTGGCAGGGAGCGGCCCCGTTGCCCCGAGTTGTACTGGCCAGGTCTGACCAGGCCGGAGCACACACCGAGCACACCAACCAGGTCTGCGACCACATCTGCCGTCCCCGTCGCCCCGGCCGGCATCCGTTGGCCCACGGTGGCACCGGCTGGGGAGCACACGTCACGCAGTCACGCACATCATCGACGATCACAACGCGTGGAGGTTCGGCCTGCCCGAGGCGGGAGGTTCAGTCGAACAACCGCGCCAGGAGAGCGCCCTGGCCGGACTGCAGGACGTGCCCGGCCCTGAGCGGGATCCAGAAGCACTCGAACCGGGTCGGCTCCCGCTCGCCATCGTGGTCCTCCTGGCTTGCCCACCGCTCGGGCGCCGGCCCGGTGAGCTCCAACTGGAAGACGTGCCGATTCTGGATCTCGGACCGCAGCGGGCTGATGTCGTACCGCATCTCGCCCAGCTTCCGGACGAGCCTGAAGCCGCTCAGCCCGGTCTCCTCGCGGGCCTCGCGCAGCGCCGCGTCCTCCGGAGGCTCACCCACGCGGATGGTGCCGCCGGGCACCTCGACGCCCACCTGTTCGTAGCTGTAGTCCAAGTGCCGAAAGACGAGCAACCGCCCCGCCCGCACCACATAGCAGAGCACCTTGTCCACCATGACCGTGCTCGGACGGGCAACAGTCCGCCCGGTTACCGCAGCCCCCGACAGGTCCACGGTCAGTCGTCCGGGCAGTCATCGATGCCGTACGAGACCGGCCGCCACGCGCCATGGTCTTCGCGGGCGCTCAACCGGTCCGCCTCGCGGGCGGCACGCACCAACTGTTCGGTAGTGCGGGGGGACAGCGTCATGGACAGCACCGTACGACAATCAGGGAACCACCACGGCAGACCGGCAGACCGGCAGACCGGCACAGCATTGAACGGCCCCACACGACCAGAACGGGGCGCTGCCGGCCACCCTGATGAAAGCCGATTGCCGATAGTGTTCTCAGCCACACTGTCCCCGCGTCCCGAAGGGTTCTGCCATGAGCTTTGGTCGTCGGCGGCTGTCGCGAACTGTCGCCGCCGCGCTGCTCCTCCTCACCGGGGTAGCCGTCCCCGCCGGTCCTGCCGAGGCGGCGAAGAGGGGTCCGGACCTCGCGGTCGACGCGTCCGGGACAAGGATCCCGCTGGGGGTCGAGAGGAAGGTCGCCTATCTGAAGATCAGCAACCTGGGGGACGAGACCCCGAGCGACGTCGTCGTCAATGTCCACCAGCCGCCGGAGGGCCCTGGCCCCATGCCGGTCGCCCTGCTTTGGCATTCAGGGGGTGTGGGCGAGTGCGACGGCGATTTCGGGGGGTTCTACTGCCGACTGTTGCCGGAGCTGATTCCGGGGCCGGGCGAGACCGTCGACGTTCCCATCGACGCAACCGTATACGGGGCTGCGGAGCCCTACGAGGGCAGATTCGAGGCTACGGTCACCATCGGGCCGGACAAGGACGCGAATCCGGCCGACAACACCAAATGGTTCCCGCTGGAGCTGGTCGACCAGCCCGGTGCCGACCTCTCGTTGGTCGCCGGGGACGTGAAGCAGGCGGTGCGGGTCGGCGCTGACGGCATGCCCAAGCCCACCGGGACGCTGCACCCGGGTGAGACGGGTGCGGTGTGGCACACCGTCGCCAACCAGGGCCGGAAGGCGGTCAGCGGAGTGCGGGTCACGCTGCACCTGCCCAAGGGTGTGACCTTCACCAGGCAGCCGACCCAGTGTGTGCTCGCCGACGCCGGGCGGTCGGCGGTGTGCACCTACGAGAGCCTCACACTCGTTCCGGGCGCCGAGGACACCGATCCGAACGACACGGTCTACTCGGCGGTCAAGCTGTACAACCTGGTGACGACTGCGGCATCCGCCACCGCGCCGGCGACGTTGCCGGGCGGGACCGTGCAGGTGGAGGGCCTCACCGAGCGGTCGGTGAAGGACCGTTCCAAGCCTGCGCGGGCCGAGCTGCCCGCGAACGCCGTCGCCGTACGGGTGGCCGACGCGGACCACAGCGACAATCAGGACGGGTTCGCCGTGGTGCTGGCCGCGAAGAGCGGCGGCGACGATGGTGGCGTCGGCGGCGGTGACGGCGGGTTGCCGGTCACTGGGCCGCAGGCGGGGCTGATGGGCGGAATCGGCGTCGCGGCGCTGGCGGCCGGAGGTGTGTTGTTCCTCGCTGCCCGGCGTCGCCGGATGATCCTGGTGACCCCCGAGGACGAGAGGCCCGCAGACTGATCTGCTTTGTCGACCATCGCAAGAGGCGGCTGCTCGCTTGCCGGTGGGACCGGACCGGCCCCGCTCGGCGTACGAGCGGGGCCGGGTGGCGATCACTACAGCGTCAAGCGGTGCGGCCGAGCCGGGCGGCGACAGCTTCCCGGACCGGTCCGAGCACGGCGGTAATGATCATCACGCGAGGGGCGTGAGGTTGAATCGCTGGTTGGCCTGTCCGTGGCAGTCGTAGAGCTGGACCTGCGCCCCGTTGGCCGTGCTCCAGACGTCCAGGCAGCGCCCGGACTGCACGCTGCTGATGGTGCCGTTGGAGTTGATGTTCCACTGCTGGTTGGTCTGACTGTGGCAGCCGTAGATCTGGACCGCCGCGCCGTTGCCTGAACCGGCTGCGTCCAGACACATGTCGCCGTACACCCGTAGTTGCTTGTTCGCGGTGTACGTCCACGACTGGTTGGACTGCCTGTTGCAGTCCCACAGCTGCACCCGGGTGCCGTTGGCGCGGGAGGCGTTGGGCACGTCGATGCACCGACCCGACTGCGTGCCGACGAGCTGGCTGGCGGTGTCGGGCGAGCCGGTGGGCGGAGGCGTGGTCGGGGTGGTGGTGGGGGTCGCCGTCGGGCTGGTCGGCGGGGTGGGCAGCAACGGGCACGTGCTGCGGTAGGTGACCACGCCGCTGGAGTCCAGCAGCGGGCAGAGGAACTGGCTGTACCGGGCGTCGTTGTCGATGAACATCTTGAGGAACGGCAGCATGGTCCGGATCAGCACCGGATTCGACCGTCCGACCATGAACCCATGGTCGGCACCCGCGACCTCCAGGTAGGCGCTCTCCGTCGTGGCCGGGAGGCTGTTGTACAGACCCATGGCGTAGGACGGGGTGACCACCGTGTCCGCCTGTCCGGAGAAGACCATCGTGGGCACCTGGTCGGTGGCCAGGTTCGACGACGGCGAGTACGGCGCGATGCCGACCGCCGCCTTCAACGACGAGCGCCGGATGGCCGCGCTCAGCGCCCCACCGCCGCCCATGGAGTGACCGGAGACGGCCAGCCGGTTGGGGTCGACCCGGTCGCGTACCGGGCTCTGCTGGGTCAGGTAGTCAAGCGCCGCGAGCAACTGGGTGCCTCGCGCCGTGTCGAAGTCGTTGCGGCTGTTGGTCTCGATGCCGATCACGACGAAGCCGTGGGAGGCCAGCCACGGCCCCATCCAGGCCAGCTCGACGGAGAACAGCGCGGTGTAACCGGGCGAGATGGCGATGGCGCCGAAGGTGCCCTGGCTGGTGTCGGTCGGGTAGTAGATCCGGCCGCCGTTGAAGCCGTACCCGGTCGGGACGCCGACCGATGTGTTGGCGAAGGGGCCGTTCTCGGCCGCGACGCTGGCCCGGGTGGGGTCCGGACCCCGCTGGTACGGGTTGTCGGCAGCCGAGGCCGACCCGGTCGCCACCGTCATGGTGAACAACCCGACGGCGGCTGCGATCCCGGCCGCGGCGAGCTTGACCAGCCGCCCCCGAAAGCCGGGGGACACTCGGTCAGCGTGGGTGTTCCCCGGGGGCGGGGGGTGGTGTGCGGGTCCTCGCACTGTCGGTACCTCCTGGTGGTGGGTGGTGGGGTGGGCCCGGTCCCCCGCCGGGAAGCGGTCGCGGGCGTTTGGGCTCGCCAGGTGGGTGGACGTGGTCACCTGGCAGCTGGGTGGGCCTGAGGATGCGGGGTGAGGCGCCTCCAGCGTTGGCAATGCCTTGTTAACGTTCACGTCGATCGATGGCTCTTAGGCTGACAGACAACTCCAGGCGTTTCAACCGGTGGCGGCGAGCATGGGGGCCCGATAGTTTCGGCCGCCGCCTCGGTGGCCTTCGCGGGCTCCTCGGTCGTGGGTCGGCACTCTGAGAACGATCTGCGCCGCCGCGCCGGCCGACGCGAACCCGGGCCCGGCGACGCCGCTCGGCCCGCCCGCCGTGACACCCCGGCAACCAGCTCGAAACTATCGCTTGAGAAATCCGCAACTTTCTGAAAACCTATATCCATCGATATGTGTGAGCGTTAACAGCTGCGGCCTCCTGCCGCACCGCCCGGCCTGCCGACCCTCGAACGCCAACGGGGTTGCCGGCTCGAAGGCCCTGACCTTCGGGCCGGCAACCGCGACCCCACCAGCACAGGACGACCGATGAAAGGAGCCAGGCAATGGTGAGGCACTTGAAACACAGACACGTTCTCTCCTCCGTCGCGGCCGCGGCGGCGCTCGTCGTGGCCACCGCCGGCGGCGTGCTGACCGGCGGCTTCGGCGGCGCGGCGGAGGCCGCGACGAACGGCACGCTCGCGGCGACCGCCGGCTGCGGCAAGGCCCCCACGCTGACCAGCGGGACGCGCACGATCTCCAGCAGCGGGCAGAACCGCAGCTACATCCTGCGGATCCCGGACGGGTACGACAGGAACCGCCCCTACCGGCTGATCTTCGGCTTCCACTGGCTGAACGGCTCGGCCAACAACGTCGCCTCGGCCGGCTACTACGGGCTCCAGCCGCTGTCGAACAACAGCGCGATCTTCGTAGCGCCGCAGGGCATCGACAACGGCTGGGCCAACACCAACGGCCGGGACCTGACCCTGTTCGACGACATCAGCCGGCAGGTGGAGAACGATCTCTGCGTCGACACGACGCAGCGCTTCGCGCTCGGCTGGAGCTACGGCGGGGCCATGAGCTACGCGGTGGCCTGCGCCCGCCCCACCGTCATCCGTGCGGTCACCGTCCTGTCCGGTGCCAACCTGAGCGGATGCAGCGGCGGCACCCAGCCCGTCGCGTACTTCGGCATCCACGGCATCTACGACAGCGTGCTGAACATCTCGCTGGGCCGGTCCCTGCGCGACACGTTCGTCAGGAACAACGGCTGCACCGCGCAGAGCCCCCGCGAGCCGAGCCGGGGCAGCCTCACCCACGTCACCACCCTCTACTCCGGCTGCCGGGCCGGCTACCCCGTGCAGTGGGCCGCCTTCGACGGCGACCACACCCCCAGCCCGGTGGACGGATCCTCCAGCCCCAACGACTCCCGGACCTGGACCTCGGGCGAGATCTGGAAGTTCTTCACCCAGTTCGAGTCGACCACGCCCCCGACCACCGCGCCGCCCACGAGCACGCCCCCGACCAGCACGCCGCCGACCAGCACGCCGCCGACGACCCCGCCGCCGACCGGCGAGCCCGGCATCTGCACCGCCACGTACCGCGCGGTCAACAGCTGGCCCGGCGGCTTCCAGGGTGAGGTCACCGTGGCCAACAACACCGCCGCCACGCTGAACGGCTGGACCGTACGCCTGACGCTGGGCAGCGGCCAGGCCCTCAGCAGCGTCTGGAACGGCACCAACACGGGCACCACCGGCAACGTCACCGTCAAGAACGCCGCCTACAACGGCACGTTGGGCTCGAACGCGTCGACCACGTTCGGGTTCACCGCCACCGGCGACGGCCCCGCGCCCAGCAACATCTCCTGCACCAGCCCCTGAGCTGAGCACGGCCCAACCGGGGCCCGGAGCCGCCTGGCTCCGGGCCCGTCGGCTGTCAGTGCCCCGGCTCGGCCCCGGACGTCCGCGTCTCGTCCGGGACCGCGTCGTGGCCACGGGTCTCGTAGTCGAACCAGTCGAAGTGGACGCTGCCGGTCCCGGCGTACATGCCGAGGACCCGGCCGGTGAAGCCGCCGGCGACCTCCGTGGACAGGTAACGGCCATCCAGTGTGGTCAGCACATCGAACGCACCGTCCGCCGCCTCGATGCCGAACCGGAGCACGTCGGGTTCCTTGGCCGGATGCCAGTCGCCGGGCGACGGGGCGAGCACGTCGACGCGAAGGCGGACCGGGCCGGCCGCGACCGACCGGGTGGCCACCGTCGACAGCACCGATCCGATCCGCGCGACCACCCGCACCTCGCCGTCGCCCGCCTCGATCTCGTAGTGGTGCCGCTCGTCGAGGCGTACGGCGAGCCCGCCGCGCCCACCGGTCGCGTCGACCAGCGTCCGGGCCCGGCACGACAGGTGCTGCTGACGGCGGCCGACGAACGTGACGTCGGGGTCGTCCATCGACGCGCCGCGCGCCCGCAGCGTGAGCCAGCCCGGGCGCTCCGTCAGCGACCAGCTTCCGGCGGGCCGGGACCGCACCGACACCCAGCGCGGGTGCAGCCCGTCGGCGTCGAAGTCGTCCCGTACGGGCGGCGCCGGCACCGGGTGCGCGGTCCACGGCGGTGCCGACATGACCGGCTTGACCTCGCCCACCACCGGCCAGTCGTCGACCCAGGTCACCGGGGCCAGGAACGTCTCCCGCCCGAGCACGTGCCAGCCGGGGGTGCCGCCGCCGGGGCGTACGCCGAGCAGCACCATCCACCACGTCCCGTCGGCCGCCTCGACGAGGTCGGCGTGGCCGGTGTTCTGGATCGGACGGTTGGTGCCCCGGTGGGTGAGGACGGGGTTGGCCGGGCAGGGCTCGTACGGCCCGTCGGGTGCGGGCGCGCGGGCGATCGAGACGGCGTGTCCGCGTTCGGTGCCGCCCTCGGCGATCAGGAGGTACCAGTAGCCGCCGACCTGGTACAGGTGCGGTGCCTCCGGCGCCTGCGCCCCCGGCGCACCGGACCACAGCCGGCGGGGTGGGCCGAGCGTCCGCCCGGTGTACGGGTCGATGCGCACCTGCTCGATCCCGGCGTAGGTGCACCAGCAGTCACCGTCGTCGTCCCAGGCGAGGTCCGGGTCGATGCCGGCGATGCCGGGCAGCCGGACCGGGTCGGACCAGGTGCCGGCGGGGTCGACGGCGGTGCAGATCAGGTTGCCGCCGCCGTCGGCGCAGTTGGTGACGATCAGCCAGAAGCGCCCGTCGTGGTGGCGCAACGTCGGCGCGTAGATTCCCGCGGACGACGGCATCGTCGCGGGCAGCACCAGTTGGCTGGGCCGGTCCAGCACGTTGCCGATCTGTTCCCAGTGCACGAGGTCCCGGCTGTGGAAGATGGGCACCCCGGGGAAGTACTCGAAGCTGGAACAGGCCAGGTAGTAGTCGTCGCCGACCCGGCAGACGCTCGGGTCGGGGTGCAGACCGGCGAGCACCGGATTGGTGAACGCGCCGTCGCTCCAGCCGTCCGCGTCGGGCCTCGTGCGGGCCTGAGCCAAAGTCATTCCACTGCCTCCCTGAGTTCGAGATTGTCCGTGCGATGCGGGTCGCCTCGCAAGGTCGGGCGAGGGGCTGCCCGAGGGTGCCGGGCCCGGCGAGGCCGTCGAACGAGCCGAGGGCACGCCACGAAATTGGATTGGCGCATTGACTTCCCTGACTTAACTCCACTCTCCCGCAAAACCCGGGATGCGAATCGCACGCCTCACACCTCCCATTCAGGAGCCCTACGTGTTAGCGCGAACATGATGCCCGATATCGGACTCTCCTGATCTCTCGACCCATAGATCACACTCGGGGATTTCGCCGGTTTTCGGGTAAGTTGCGGCCGATGCCCAGCGGCCCGATCTCGCATTTCGGGAGCATCTCCAAGCCGCATCGCGACTGTTTCACGAGGATTTCCGGCAAGTCTCGACGATGCCTTGACAGCGCATGTGAGCGATAACACTATGAGCTTCCCTTACGTTCGCGTCTGGAGTGCGCATGAAGGTATCCGTGGGTCCTGGTGTCTCCGGTGCGTCCGGAGGGCTACGGCGGGTCTCGCTGGCAGTCGTGGGGGCGCTCCTGTGCGCCAGTGTCGTGTCCGCCGGTGGCGCGGCGCAGGCCGCCGACGGGTGGTCGCCCGAGTCGTCGCACACGTCGACCGACAGGGGCGACGGCACGTACTCGGTGCCGCTGCTGCGCTCCGACGTGCCGGACGTCAGCGTCGAGCGGGTTCCGGCCGCCGAGAACGACGAGGGCCGGGACATCTACTACATGATCAGCACGACGATGCACCTGAGCCCGGGCGCGCCGATCATGAAGTCCTACGACCTCGTGAACTGGGAGACCGTCAACTACGTCTTCGACCGGGCGAGCATCGGCGACGCGTTCTCCCTGCGCAACGGCCAGAACTCGTACGGCCAGGGGCAGTGGGCGTCGTCGCTGCGCTACCACGACGGCATGTTCTACGTCGCGTTCAACACCAACAACCTCAACGGCGCGTACATCTACCGCACCGACGACGTCGAGAACGGCGCGTGGCAGCGCACGTCCCTGGGCCGCGCCCTGCACGACCCGTCGCTCTTCTTCGACGTCGACGGCACGCCGTACATCTTCTACGGCTCGGGCGGCACCAGCGCGGTACGCCTCAACGCCGGCCTGACCGCCATCGAGCAGGACTACCCGAACATCTTCACGGCGGGCGACTACGCCGGTCAGCCGTTCATCGGCGGCCTGTTCGAGGGCGCCCAGTTCTACCGCATCGACGGCTGGTACTACGCCGTCATCATCACCTGGCCCTCCGGCCAGGGGCGTCAGGTCGTCATGTTCCGCTCGAAGGACCTGCTCGGGCGGTACACCTCGGCCGGCGGCGTCAACACCTACGAGGCGCGCGGCGTGCTCAACTCCAACGGCTTCGCCCAGGGCAGCCTCGTGCCGGTCTCGCGCACCGGCGGCGGCACCGACTGGCACGGCATGTTCTTCCGTGACACGTTCCCGATCGGCCGGATCCCCGCGCTCATCCCCGCCACCTGGTCCGACGGGTGGCCGACGTTCGGCACCAACGGGGTCGTGCCGGTCGACGGGGTGTTCGACAAGCCGATCCGGCTCAGCCCGGCCGAGGAGGCCCTCGAACGACAGAAGAGCCTCGTCGCCTCGGACGACTTCGCCAACGACGCGCCGCACAAGGCGTACCAGGACGAGGAGTGGACGATCCCGACGCCGCCCGACCTCGACGAGTCGCTCCTCGGCGTCGAGCTGCTGGACAACGCCGGCTTCGAGGCCGGCAGCGTCTCCCCGTGGGCCGCGCAGTTCGGCGCCACGCTCGGCCTGGACGCGGCCGACCCCGCCTCGGGCGCGGCGGCGCTGCGGGTCGGCAACCGCACGCTCAACGGCTCCGGCCCCAACCAGTACCTGGCCGGCAAGCTCCAGCACGGCGTGACCTACACCGTGTCGACGAAGATCAGGTACGCGTCGGGCCCGGCCAGCGTGCGGTTCAACCTCGCCGCGGACTGGGGCTCCGGCGTCCAGGTGATGGCGTCCGGCGACGTGCCGGCCGGGCAGTGGACGACGGTCACCGGCCGGTACACCTTCCCGGCGACGGCGAACCTCGCCAACGTCAAGTTCGCGGTGGAGACGCCGTGGGGCAGCCCGCAGCCGGCGTCGTCCAGCGTGGAGTACCTCATCGACGACGTCTCGGTCGTCGGGCAGCCGGTGACGGCCGAGTACCCGGCCGAGGCGGAGATCGCGCCGAACGGCTCGCGGCTGGACCTGGCCTGGGAGTGGAACCACGCCCCGGACAACCGGTACTGGTCGCTCACCGACCGGGACGGCTGGCTGCGGCTGACCACCGGCAAGGTGGTCACCGGCCAGTACGTCTACACGAAGCTGTCGAACCGGGCGGAACTGACCTGGTTCGAGGAGGCGCGCAACACCCTCTCGCAGCGCACCTTCGGCCCGCGCCAGTCGGCCGAGACCCGGATGGACATCTCCGGCATGCGCAACGGCGACGTCGCCGGCCTGGCCGCGTACAACCGGGGCTTCTCGTACGTGGCGGTGCAGCGCGTCGGCGGCCAGAACACGCTGGGCGTGGTCAACCGGGGGCAGCCGTTCGCGGTCGACCTCGACCAGGCCGCGCTGGAGGCCTTCCTGCCGGGCACGACCGTGCCGCTGGGAGACGCGACCGAGGTGTACGTGAAGGCCGACCTCGACTTCGCCTCGCCGGTCGGGCAGCTCTGGACCACGTTCCACTACAGCCTCGACGGGCTCACCTGGACCCGGCTCGGCAACCGGGTCGGCCCGCAGACGCTCGACGGCAGCCTCGCCCACTTCATGGGCCACCGGGTCGGCCTGTTCAACTACGCGACGCAGGAGACGGGCGGACGGGTCGACTTCGACCACTACCTGCTCAGCGACACGCTGACCGCGCAGGGCCTGCCGCTGGACACCAGCGGACTCGACTCGGCCATCACGTACGCGGAGACGCTCGACAGCCGCCGCTACCCGGCGGACGCCTGGGCCGCGATGCGGGGCGCACTCGCCACCGCGAAGGCCGCCCGGGCCGGTCGGTTCGGCACCCAGAACCAGATCGACGCGCCGGAGCGGGTGCTCAGCTACCAGTTGGCCCGGCTCGGCGTGCTCCGGGCCGCCCCCGGCCTGCCGGTGACGGCGAGCGCCCAGGCGCGGTGCCTCGGCGGCCGGGCGTACGTCGCGGTGCAGGCCACCAACGGCCACACCGCACCCGTCGACATCACCCTGGAAACCACGTACGGCACCCGGACCGTCACCGGCGTCACACCCGGCACCAACGCCTACCAGTCCTTCACCACCCGCACCACCTCCGTCCCCGCCGGCACCGCAACCGTCCGCGCCACCGGCACCATCGACGGCACCACCATCACCACCGTCACCACCGCCACCCACCCCGCCATCAGCTGCGGCGGATGAGCACCAACTCCACAACCACGGACGTCAACGGAGATCGCATGAACACATGGAAGCGTAAGCGGCTGTTCGCGGCGGGTGCCGCGGCTGCCCTCCTGGCCGGGACGGCGGCGCTGCCGTCACCCGCGCTGGCCGAGGACGGCGACGGCGCCGACGTGCGGGTGACGGTCGACATCGAGGAGATCCGGGAGCCGGGCGTGCTCGCCCTGTCGGTCGCAGGCGACTCCGTCGCGCTGTCCGAGGACGGCTCGACCCTGCTGCACCCCGGCGGACGTCGCCGCGGGCGCGTACACCTCGACGTTGACCCTGTCCCTGTTCGAATGATCACGCGCGGGGTGGGGCCGGTCGCGGCCGGCCCCACCCCGCACCCCGCCGCCGAAGGACGCCCGATGATCCGTTCCGTGCCGCAGGCGCTGCCGAGGCTGCTCGCCATCCTCGCCGCGGTGCTCGTCACCGTGCCGGTCGCGCCCGCCGGGGCCGGCGCGGAACCCGCTGCCCCGAAGCTGACCTGGGCGGTGCAGCCGGCCGACCCGAACGGCCCGGACGGCCGGCGGTGGATCGAGCGCACGCTCGATCCCGGGCAGGTGGTGACGGAGCACCTGGCGGTGCGCAACTTCAGCGACGCCGCCGCGGTCTTCCGCCTCCAGGCCGCCGACGGCTACCTCACCGACAAGGGCCGTTTCAACATGCTGCCCTCGGGCGAGGCGTCGAAGGACGGCGGCACCTGGATCGCGGTACGCGACACGGTCACCGTCGCAGCGAACGAGACGAAGGTGGTGCCCTTCACCATCACCGTTCCCGGGGACGCCACGCCGGGCGACCACCCGGCGGGCATCGCCGCGTCGGTCACCAGCACCGGCGGCACGGTCGCCGTCGAGAGCCGGGTCGGCTTCCGGGTCATGCTGCGCGCCAGCGGCACGGCCACGGCGGCCCTGGCGGTCGACGACCTCACCGCCTCGTACTCCCATTCCTGGAACCCGTTCTCGCCGGGCACGGTCCGGATCCGGTACGTGGTGGCGAACGACGGCAACGTCTGGGCGTCCGGCAAGGGCCGGGTGACCGTCTCGGAGCTGTTCGGCCTCGCCGGGCGGGACACCACGGTCGACGTCGAGGAGTTGCTGCCCGGCGGCAGTCGCGTGGCCCAGGCCCGCGTCGGCGGCGTCTGGGCGCTGGGCCCGCTGCGGACGACCGTGGCGGTGACTCCGGCGGCGCTCGGCGACGGGGCCGTCGCCGAGGCCCGGCAGGCCACGGCCACCGTGACGGTCTGGACGGTGCCGTGGCCGCAGCTGGGTCTGGTGGTCGTCCTCGCGGCGGTCGCCCTGGCGGTGCGGACCGTCCGTCGGCGACGGCGGCGGCGGCTCGCCCTGCTGCTCGACCGGGCCCGGCAGGAAGGCCGGGCGTCCGCCACCACGGCAGGCGCCTCGACGAGTTGACCGCGGTGACCCTGCCAGCGGCGTCCGGGCCGCGCGGGTGAGGACGGCGCCGGGTATGGTGCGGGGTGTCGGTGTCGACAGGCGGTCCTCCGCAGTCGGGCACCACGGGTCGGGCGTCAGCGAGCGCCGACCGGAATCGCGCGGCACGACCGCCCGCGGCCACCCGGGTTCTCCCTCACCAGAAACAGGAATTCCGCATGACTTCTCATGACGATGATCGATCGGCCCTCTTCCTCACCACGCCGGCGGCCGACGGGCTCGACGACCAGGGCGTGACCTTCGACGGCAGCGAGGAGGCGATGCGGCGGCTACGGCATCCGTTCGCGGTGAGCCCGGCCGACCAGGCACACGGATCGACGTCGGCGGCGGGCGACCGCCCGGGGCAGCACGGCTGACCACGGCACCTCGGGCGACCGACCTAACTGTGGTATACATAGGCATCGATTGATGCCGATCCGGTGCCGGGGCCCGGCCCCGCGCCTGCCACCGAGGAGGTCGGATGACTTCGCGCCGCCGCGTCCTGCGGTCCTGGGTCGCCGCGCTCCTCGCGCTGGTCGCCCTGCCGGCCGCCCTGCTCACGCCGCTGACCCCGGCGTCGGCCGCGAACACGCTGACCATGCTGGGCGCGGACGTCTCCTCGGTGCAGCGCAGCCTGGACCTCGGCGCGCGCTACTACGACGCCGGCGGGACCGCGCGGGACCCGCTCGACATTCTCAAGGGCCTCGGCGTCAACTACGTCCGGCTCCGCGTCTGGAACAACCCCGTCAGCGGCTGGAACAACAAGGCCCGGGTGCTGGCGTACGCGCGGGCGGTCAAGGCCAAGGGCCTCAAGCTGATGATCGACTTCCACTACTCGGACACCTGGGCCGACCCGGGCAAGCAGTTCAAGCCCGCCGCCTGGGCGAACCACGGCATCGGCCAGTTGCAGACCGACGTCTACAACTACACCTACGACGTCTGCTCCAGCCTGAAGGCACAGGGCACCACGCCGGACAGCGTGCAGATCGGCAACGAGATCAACGTCGGCATGCTGTGGAACGACGGCAGGGTCGTCAACAACGACTTCACCAACCTCAGCCTGCTGCTCAAGGCCGGCCACCAGGCGACGAAGCAGTGCAACGGCGGCACCCAGGTGATCATCCACACCGCCAACGCCGACAGTATGGCCAACGCGCGCTGGTTCTACGACGGGATCCGGGCCAAGGGCGTCCAGTGGGACCTGACCGCCCTGTCCTACTACTGCATGTGGCACGGCACGCTGGCCAACCTCTACAACGTCATCACCGACGTGCGGTCCCGCTACGGCAGGCCCGTCGTCCTCACCGAGACGGCGTACCCGTTCACCGCCGCGAACGCCGACGGCGAGCCGAACTCGGTGAACGGCACCGAGCCCTGCGCCGGCCACCCCGCGAGCTGGAGCGGCCAGGCCACCGAGTTCGCCTGGGTGCAGAACACCGCCCGGGACGCCGGCGCCGTCGGCGTCTTCTACTGGGAGCCGACCTGGTACGCCGTCCCCGGCAACGGGTGGGACCCGGCGAACATCAACGGCACCGGCAACCAGTGGGACAACATGGCCATCTTCAACTGGACCGGCCAGGTGAACCCCAACATCCGCTGGACGCCTTGACCTCCTCTCCGCCCTGAAGGACGGAGATTCCCTCCACGCTGCGCGTGGGACACGCGGCGTGCGGGTGGGTTACCGCTTCTCTGCGCGCCGCCGGGACGGGTCCCGGTCTTATGTGCGCTCCACGGTCGTTGAGGTCCGCCTGCCCAGCGGCCCTGATGTTCTTGGCGGCGTTGACGTCCCGGTCGTTGTGGCTGCCGCACGAGCAGTCCCACGCTCGAACGTCGAGCGTCATCTTCTCGTTGATCCGTCCGCAGTCGGAGCACATCCGGGTAGACGGGAACAACCGGTCGACCCGGGCGAAGGTGCGCCCGTACCTCGCGGCCTTGTACTCCAGCATGGTGTGAGAGGGCGGTTCGGAGGTTTAGGTCCGTTTCGGGATAAGGGTGAACACTCCGGGCTGGTCTTCGGTCAGGACTTGGCGGTTGACCATGCGTT
>NZ_JBHUVA010000074.1:0-32908 GCF_042670805.1 Micromonospora sp. NPDC057141
GCTCGGTACTCGCTACCGAGCCGGGCGCGGCGCCGCCGGCCAACCCCGCCCCCGGCCCCGGCGTGCCGTTCCAGGTCCCGGCCGAGCTGACCATCGAGGCCTCCCGCTGGCACCAGGGGCGAATGCTGGTGGCCTTCGAGGGCGTCCTGGAGCGCGACGTCGCCGAGGCGCTGCGCGGCACCCTGCTCTGGGTGGACAGCGCCGACGTCGCCCCGCCGGAGGACCCGGAGGAGTTCCACGACCACCAGCTCGTCGGGCTGGCCGCGGTCACCCCGGCCGGCGAGCACCTCGGCGAGGTGGTCAAGATCGACCACGCGCCCGCGTCCGACCTGCTGGTGCTGCGTCGCCCCGAGGGGCGCACCGCGCTGATCCCGTTCGTCAGGGCGATCGTGCCCGAGGTCGACCTCGCCGGCGGTCGCGTCGTCGTCGACCCGCCCAGCGGCCTGCTCGACCTCTAGGCCACCTGGAGCACCTGCGCATGCGCGTCGACGTCGTGTCGATCTTCCCCGAGTACCTCGCCCCGCTCGACCTGTCGCTGATCGGCAGGGCCCGGGCCGCCGGGACGCTGCGGTTGGCCGTACACGACCTGCGGAGCTGGACCCACGACGTGCACCGCACCGTCGACGACACGCCCTACGGCGGCGGGCCCGGCATGGTGATGCGGCCCGGGCCGTGGGGCGAGGCGCTCGACGCCCTCGTCCCGGCCGAGCTGACCCCGGACGGCGTGACCCTGCCCCGGCTGCTGGTGCCGTCGCCGGCCGGGCAGCCGTTCACCCAGGCCATGGCGCACGAGCTGGCCGCCGAGTCGCACCTGATCTTCGCCTGCGGCCGGTACGAGGGCATCGACCAGCGGGTGCTCGACCACGCCGCGACCCGGATGCGGGTGACCGAGGTCTCCCTCGGTGACTACGTGCTCTTCGGCGGCGAGGTGGCGGTGCTGGTGATCCTGGAGGCCGTGGCCCGGCTGCTGCCCGGGGTGCTGGGCAACGCCGGCTCACTGGACGAGGAGTCGCACGCCCACGGGCTGCTGGAGGCGCCGATGTACACCAAGCCGGCGAGCTGGCGGGGGCACGAGGTGCCGGAGGTGCTGCGCTCCGGCGACCACGGCCGGATCGCCCGCTGGCGGCGCGAGGAGGCGCTGACGCGTACCGCCGCCCGCCGGCCCGACCTGCTCGCCGCGCTCGACCCGGAGAGCCTGGACAAGCGGGACCGGGCGGCCCTGGACCGGGCCGGATTTCCGCTGCCGGCGGGGGATGTGGCAAAGTAGGGAGGTTGCCGTGACCGCCCGCGCCGCGGGTGGCTGCGAGGATCCTCGACCGGGGCCGCCCGCGGTCGCCACCCGGGGATCAGAATCACCCATTCGCGCACCGACTGACGGTGCGCCGTGAGCCTCACGAGGACGCAGCGATGAACATCCTGGACGCCCTTGACGCCCAGTCGAAGCGGGTCGACATCCCCCAGTTCCGCGCCGGTGACACCGTCAAGGTGCACGCGCGGGTCGTCGAGGGCAGCCGGTCCCGGGTCCAGATCTTCCAGGGCGTCGTCATCCGCCGCCAGGGTGACGGCCTGCGCGAGACCTTCTCGGTCCGCAAGATGAGCTTCGGCGTCGGTGTCGAGCGGACCTACCCGGTGAACAGCCCGGCGATCGACCGGATCGAGATCGTGACCCGCGGTGCCGTGCGTCGCGCCAAGCTCTACTACCTGCGCGAGCTGCGGGGCAAGAAGGCCAAGATCAAGGAGCGTCGCGAGAAGCAGCCGAGCTGACCTTCCGCTCGCCACGCCGCCTGAGCTGCACGGATGTCGTACGGGCCAGCCCCGGTTACGCTGGTCGTACGGGCGCAGGCGGGCATCGATGCGTCGCGGCGTGAGCCGTGGTCGCGGATCGTCCCACTACCGCCCGTGGGGCCTCGACGAGGCTCCCGGGCGGTAGTGGCGTTCCTGCGAACCGGGGAGTGGCATGGTGCGGACGCTTGACGAGGGCGAGGCGGTCGATCCGTGGCGCCGGCGGGACCGGCGCGCCCGCCGGCAGATGCCGCTGTGGCAGGAGCTGCCGCTGCTGCTGATCGTCGCCTTCTGCCTGGCGGTGCTGATCCGCACCTTCCTGCTCCAGGCGTTCTTCATCCCCTCCGGCTCCATGGAGGACACGCTGCTCATCCAGGACCGGGTGCTGGTCAACAAGGTCGTCTACGACGTCCGGGACCCGCAGCGCGGCGAGGTGGTGGTCTTCCGGGGCACCGACAAGTGGGTCGCCCAGGAGGTCCAGGACCCCGAGCCCGGGATCGCCGGCAAGTTCGGCCGCACCATCGGCGACCTGGTCGGGTTGAGCCGCCCCGGCGAGAAGGACTTCATCAAGCGGGTGATCGGCCTGCCGGGCGACCGGGTGCGCTGCTGCGACGCGCAGGGCCGGGTCACCGTCAACGGCGTCCCGCTCGACGAGCCGTACGTGGTCCGGGACTCCCCGCTGGACCTGCCGCCCAACCCCGCCGAGTGCCGGTCGCGGCGCTTCGACGAGGTGGTCGTCCCGCCCGGCCAGATCTTCGTGATGGGCGACCACCGGCTCGTCTCCCAGGACGCCCGCTGCCAGGGCCCGGTGCCGATCGACAACGTCGTCGGCCGGGCGTTCGCGGTCGTCTGGCCGTCCTCGCGGTGGTCGTCGCTGCCGGTGCCGCAGACCTTCGCCACGGTCACCGGGCCCGCCCCGGCGGCCGGGCAACCCCTGGCCCCGGTGCGGCCCACCGGCACGGGCGGTGTGCTGCTGCTCGTCCCGGTCTCGGCCGCGCTGTCCGTTCTCGCGCGTTCCGGTCGGCCGGCCCGCTCCCGGCGACGTAGGCTCCTCCCGTGATTGACGAGCAGACCGACAAGAAGAGCGGCTCCTTCTGGAAGGAGCTGCCCATCCTCCTGGGCGTGGCGATCCTGGTCGCGGTGCTGGTGCGGGCCTTTGTGCTCCAGACCTTCTACATCCCGTCGCCGTCCATGGAGAACACCCTCCAGATCAACGATCGGGTGCTGGTCAACAAACTGGTATACGACTTTCGCTCGCCGCACCGGGGCGAGGTGGTGGTGTTCAAGGCGCCCACCGAGTGGAGCGGGAACCCCGACGGCGAGGACTTCATCAAGCGGGTGATCGGCGTCGGCGGTGACCACGTGGTCTGCTGCGACCCGCAGGAGCGGCTGGTGGTCAACGGCCAGCCGATCGACGAGCCGTACATCTACTCCGCCAACGGCCAGCCGGACAAGGCGGCCGACCAGGAGTTCGACATCACCGTGCCGCAGGGGCGGCTCTGGGTGATGGGCGACCATCGCTCGGCCTCCGGCGACTCGCTGGAGCACTGGCAGCAGTCGGGTCAGAACATCGACAGCGCGACCATCCCCGAAGACCAGGTGGTCGGGCGGGCGTTCACCGTCTTCTGGCCGGTCGACCGGGCCACGTGGCTCACCGTGCCGAAGCCGTTCGACGACGTCCCGAACCCCTGATCCGTCCGTGTGACCCCAGCAGCCCCCGGGTGGGCGTGGGCGTCGGGGGCCGCGTCTGGCAGGCTGGGACGGTGACGGTCTACACCCCCCGGCGCGCGGCGCGCGTGCTGCTCGTCGACGCCGCCGGCCGGGTGCTGCTCCTCGCCGGGCACGACCCGGCGCGGCCCGACCACCGATACTGGTTGACCCCTGGCGGCGGGCTGGAGCCGGGGGAGTCCCCGGCGGCCGGCGCCGCCCGGGAGCTGGCCGAGGAGACGGGCCTGCGGCTGACCCCGGCGGAGCTGGGCGAGCCCGTGTCGCAGGAGCGGGTCCGGTTCCCGTTCGGCGGCGTCCACTACGAGCAGGAGCAGCAGTTCTTCCTGGTCCGGGTGGCCGGGTGGGAGGTGGACACGGCGGGCTTCGACGCCGTCGAGCGGGCCAGCATCACCGGGCACCGCTGGTGGCCGCTCGACGAGTTGGCCGCCACCGCCGAGCGCTACTACCCGGCCGACCTGCCAGCGCTGCTGCGCCGGCTGCTCGCCGCGCCCCCCGAGGCGTCCAGCCCGCAGGTCCAGGCCGCCGACCCCGCCGGGTCCGGGTCGGCCGTCGCTCCCGCCGGGTCCGTCGAGGTCGGGTCCGCCGCCGGGGGCGCGCCGTGCTGACCCCGCCGCGCACCGTGGTGCGCCGCGAGGCCGGGCTGTACGCGCTGGAGCGCGCCCTGCAGCGCCGGGGCTTCCGGCACGTGGCCGGTGCCGACGAGGCCGGTCGGGGCGCCTGCGCCGGCCCGCTCGTCGCCGCGGCGGCGGTGCTGCCCGAGGGGCGGCGCGGCGAGATCGACGGGTTGGCCGACTCCAAGCTGCTCACCCCGGCCAGCCGGGAACGCGTCTACGACCAGGTCGTTTCCCGCGCCCTCGCGTACGCGGTGGTGGTGATCCCGGCCGACGAGGTCGACGCCCGGGGCCTGCACGTGTGCAACCTCGCCGCGATGCGCCGGGCGCTCGCCTCGCTGGCCATCCGCCCCGACTACGTGCTGACCGACGGCTTCGGCGTCGACGGCCTCGACGTGCCGGGGCTGGCGGTGTGGAAGGGCGACCGGGTGGCGGCCTGCGTCGCGGCGGCCAGCGTGCTCGCCAAGGTCACCCGGGACCGGATCATGGTCGAGTTGGACGCGTCCTTCCCCAGCTACGGCTTCGCCGAACACAAGGGCTACATCACCGCGGAGCACACGGCGGCCCTGCGGGAGCACGGCCCGTGCGGGGAGCATCGATTCTCGTACGTCAACGTGGCCGCCGTCTCCGGCCTGGACGGGCGGCCACCCAGATCCCGCCGACCGGTGGGCGCGAGGCCGGTCGAGCCGATGGAGCGCTTCGGCGCGTCAAAGGGTACCGTCGGCGTGGCGTTGGGCGAGCAGCCCCGACCTCCCGCGCCGGTGGGGGAGAATGTGGTCATGGAAGGCGGAGTGCGATGAGCGCGGAAGATCTCGAAAAGTACGAGACCGAAATGGAGCTCCAGCTCTACCGGGAATACCGCGACATCGTCCGCCAGTTCTCGTACGTGGTGGAGACGGAGCGCCGCTTCTACCTGGCCAACCAGGTGGATCTGCACGTGCGCAACTCCGACGGCGAGGTCTACTTCGAGGTGGAGATGCATGACGCCTGGGTGTGGGACATGTATCGTCCGGCCCGGTTCGTCAAGAACGTCCGGGTGATGACATTCAAGGATGTCAACGTCGAAGAGCTGGAGAAGCCCGACATCTCCCTGCCGGCCGACTCCGGCTTCGGCGGCTGACGGCCCCCACCGCCCTGCACCGACCCAGGACCCGCTGCACCGTGTTGTTGGCGAAGCCACCCCGGTTCCCCGGCTGCTCGACCGGCTGGCTCCGCCCGGACTCGTCGGTCGTCCGGGCGCCCAGCACGTGCCGCGCCCCGGCCGCGCCACCCCACTCGAAGCGCCACCGCCGTCGCCGCCACGCCCGCCGGCCGGCGGGTCCAGCATCGCCGGTGCCCACGTCGCCACCCCGCCGTCGGTGGTCACCTCCACCGACACCACCGGGGCGGGCCCCGACCAGGCCGCCCGTCCACCGTCCACGGCGACCCGGTGCGTCCCCCGTGGTCGACGCCGAAGCTCGGCCAGGTCGACGACGAGCGGCCGGTCAGCCGCACCGTCCCGGTCAGCCGCACCGTCCCGGTCAGCGCGTGGGTCGTCGGGTCGACGTCCGGAATGTCGTCGTGGATGAGCAGACAGCGCAGGCGGCCGGGGTCACGTCGTAGCACAAAGCCGGCGACGAACCGGGCCGGCACAGGGCGGTCCGGGCCCGCCTGGCATAGCAGATCATCGGGCCGGGCGGGGGTTGTCCACAACTACGCCGGCTGTCCACAGGTGAGCAGTGACCGGTGGCGGACACCCCGGGATTCCGGCACGCTGCCGGGCATGTGGACGAGGCACGTGCCGGGCGACCCCGGCCTGGGCGGGAGCACCGGCACCGGTTCGGGCGGCGGCGAGGGCCGGGTAGGGGATGGGCCGGCCCGGCGGTGGTCGTGGTCGGCCCCGGCGGCGATGGCCTGGACCGTCCTCTGCGTGCTTGTCCTCGCTGCCAGTTCCGGGTCCCCCGCTTCCGGGTCCGGCTCCGGGGCCTCCGCCCAGTCGGGGCGGTCCGCTCTCCGCGCGACGCCTCACCCGGCGGCGATGCCCACCGACGTGGCCAGCGGGTCGACGCCAGCGGTCCGGTTCCGGTGGCCGCTCGACGGGGCGCCGCGGCTGGCCCGCCGCTTCGAACCGCCGCCGCAGCCATGGCTGCCCGGGCACCGAGGCGTCGACCTGATCGCCGCGCCGGGAGCCGTGGTCCGCGCCGCCGGGCCCGGGGTGGTGCTCTTCGCCGGGCAGGTCGCCGGCCGTCCGGTGATCACCGTCGGGCACAGCGCCGGGCTGCGGACCACCTACGAGCCGGTGCTGCCCGGCGTCCGCGCCGGTGACCGGCTGACCGTGGGGGCACCGCTGGGCCGGCTGGGCGTCGGGCACGTGGGCTGTCCGGACCGGGCCTGCCTGCACTGGGGTCTGCGCCGGGGCGAGGAGTACCTGGACCCGATGGCCCTGCTCGGCCTCGGCCCCGTCCGGCTCCTGCCGCACTGACGGCCATCCGCGGCCCGGGCCGCGGATGGCGCCGGGCGCGCCCGCCCTGGCCGGGCCCCATGGCGGCGACATGGCGGTATCCCGGCCACCCGATGCGCCCATGTCGCCGGCATGGTGGGCACCTGGTGCCCGCGCCCGGTGCTCCGTCGAGCGGGTCCGGCCCGGCCGGGTCGCTTGTCAGCCGTCAGCGTTGTGCGAGCAGCGCCGGCAGCCGCGCGGCGAGGCGTTCGTACTCGTGCGGCGCGTTGTAGACCTGGCCGCACAGCCGCAGCCAGCCTCGACCGTCCCAGGACATCACCGCCACCTCGGCCGACAGTTGCTCGGCGATCCGGTTCCGCAGCGCACGGGCGGCGTCGATCGTGGTGGCCAGCCCGGCCGGCAACGGGACGATCCGCATGGCCACCGTCGGCCCGCCGGGCTCCGGCAGGTCGGCCGGTGCCACCCCCAGTGCGTCCCCCAGCACCCGCTGCCCGTACGCGGCCAGCGCGGCGTTGTGCGCGCGTACCCGCTCGACGCCGAGGCTGCGCAGGGTCCAGACGCCGGTCGGGGCGGCGAGCCATGAGGTGTAGTCCAGGGTCGCCTGCCACTCGACGTTGCCCGGGAAACCGGCCGCCTGCTCCCAGGAGACCACCAGCGGCTCCATCCGGTCCCGCCACGGCGGCGCCACCGCCAGCGCGGCGGTGCCTCGCGGGGCGTACCCCCACTTGTGCAGGTTGCCCACCCAGAAGTCCGCGCCGATGCCCGCGACGGGGGTCGCCAGCATGCCCGGCGCGTGGGCGGCGTCGACGAGCACCGGCACCCCGTGCGCGTGCGCCATCCCGACGATCGCGGTGACCGGGAACAGGCGGGCGGTGGCGGAGGTCAGCTGGTCGACGACGAGCAGTTTCGTCCGGCCGGGGCGCAGCCCGGCGCGGAGGATCTCGACGACCTGCTCGTCGGTCGCGGTCAACGGCACCGGCAGGACGCGCCAGGTCGCCCCGGTGCGCCGGCACTCCCGGTCGACGGAGAAGCCGACCGCGCCGTAGCCGTGGTCGGTGGTGAGCACCTCGTCGCCGGGGCGCAGGCCCAGCGATTGGAGCACCACGGCGACGCCGGTGGTGGCGTTGCCGACCAGGGCGGTGCCGTCCGGGGCGGCGCCGAGAAAGGCAGCCAGGTGCCGGCGGGCGTGGGTGATCCGGTCCACCAGGCTCAGCCCGAAGAAGCGCAGCGGGTTCGCCTCCATCTCGTCGCGCAGCCGCTGCTGGACGCGCTGCACGTTGACCGGCACCGCGCCGAACGAGCCGTGGTTGAGATGGCTTACGGCCGGGTCCAGCGAGAAGAGCAGCCGGGCGCCGGAGATGGGTTCGGGCGGCTGCGGCGCGCTCATCTCATGATCGTAGCCGGATACCGATGGGTGGTGGCCCACGACGAGCACCGGCCTGCGGTGGCCCGGTGGCCGGCGCGTCCCCCTCGGTCGACGTGCGGGCCGGCCGGCTCAGGCGCGCGGGTGGGCCTGCCGGTAAGCCGCCCGCAACCGCTCGACCGACACGTGGGTGTAGATCTGCGTGCTGCCCAGCGACGAGTGACCCAGCAGCTCCTGCACCGCCCGCAGGTCCGCGCCGCCCTCCAGCAGGTGGGTGGCGGCCGAGTGGCGCAGGCCGTGCGGGGTCGTCCGGGGCAGGCCGGCGGCCTCGGCGTACCCGGCGACGACCCGTCGCGCCGTCGTCGGGTGCAGCCGCCCGCCCCGCGCCCCGAGCAGCAGTGCATCCCCTGAACCCGGGCCGGCCAGGACGGGCCGCCCGGCCCGCAGCCACTCGTCGAGGGCGCGTTGCGCCGGCACCCCGTACGGCACGGACCGTTCCCGGGAGCCCTTGCCGAGCACCCGGACCACGCGGCGGCCGTGGTCCACGTCGGCGGTGTCCAGGCCACAGGCCTCGCTGATCCGTATGCCGGTGGCGTAGAGCAGTTCGAGCAGGACCCGATCCCGCAGCACCACCCCACGCGCCCTCTCCCCCTCCCTGTCGCTGACGGGGTCGATCGGGGAGATCTTGGAAGAATCGGGCCCCTCCAGGGGCACTTCGCTTCCAATATCTTCGGGGCGGGCCGGGGCCTGCATGAGGGTGGCCGCCTGGTCGGGGCGGAGCACGGCCGGCAGGTCCCGGTGGGCGCGTGGGCTCGCCAGCGGCGCGGCCACGTCGGTGGGGATCAGCCCGCAGCGGTGGGCCCACGCGCTGAAGGCGCGCGCTGCGGCGGCCCGCCGCGCCATCGTGGTGCGGGCCGCTCCGGTCGTGCGCTGTTTCGCCAGCCAACTGCGCACCACGCCCAGGTCGAGGTCGGCCACCTCGGCGCAGCCCAACCGGGCGGCGTGGTCGAGCAGGGAGACCAGGTCGCCGACGTACGCGCGGACGGTGTGCGCCGAGCGGTTGCGCACCCGGGCCAGGTGGTCGGCGAAGTCGTCGACCGCCTGCCGCATCGGCGTCGGCAGGGCCGCGTGCGTCGCCCTGCTGTCGGGACCGGCGCGGCTCACCCGGGGCCGCCCCGTGCGCCCGCCGCCCGCCGCCGTGCCCGTCCGTCGCCTCGCACCGGCTCAGCTTACGAGCGCGCGGCGAGCCGGACCGGTCACCGACGCGGCCGGACCGGCGACCAGTGCGTATCCGTCGTCGCGGCGGCGCACCAGGCCCAGCTCCTCCAGCAGGGAGAGCTTGCGCAGAGCGGTCCGGACGTCCACGCCGGCGCGGGCGGCCAGCCGGTCGACGCCGACCGCCCCTCGGCGGGGCATCGACTCCAGAACCTGCGTCGCCTCGTCGTCGAGCAGATCCCGGGGACGTTGGGGTGCGCGCGCGGGCGGGGCGAGGTCGGCGCCGATCCGGCCGACCTCCTCCAGCACGTGCGCCACGCCGGTGACCAGCCGGGCCGACGGGTGCTCGCGCAGCAACTCGTGGGCACCGACCGACATGGCGGAGGTGACCGGCCCAGGCACCACCATGGCGCGCCGGCCGGCGGCGAGGGCCCGGTTGACGGTCTGCGTCGCCCCGCTGCGGGCCGACGCCTCCACCAGCACCGTGCCCTCGGTCGCCGCCGCGATCACCCGGTTGCGGATGAGGAACCGGGGGCGCAGTGGCTCCGCCCCGGGCAGCCACTCGCTGACCAGCAACCCGGTCTCGCCAATGCGGTCGAACAGCGCGGCGTTGCCCATCGGATACGGCCGGTCGATCCCGCAGGCGAGCACCGCCACCGTCAGCCCGCCGGCGTTGAGCGCGCCCCGGTGCGCCGCCGCGTCGATGCCGAACGCGCCGCCGGAGACCACCGTCCAGTCCCGGTCGGCCAGCCCGTAGCCCAGCTCGGTGGCCACGTGTACCCCGTACGGGGTGGCCGCCCGCGCGCCGACCACCGAAACCGCCCGGTCCAGGGCGTCCCCGAGCGGCCACTCGCCGCGTACCCAGAAGCAGAGTGGGGGTGCCGTCTCGACGTCCACCCGCCGGGTGGCGCCGGGCAGGACCAGCCGGCGCAGGTGCTCGACGGTGGCGGGCCACTCCCCGTCGGCGGGGGTGACGAGCCGGGCACCCAGCCGTTCCGTGCGGGCCAGGGCGTCGGCCGCCACGGCCCGGGCGTCCCCGTCCCGGCAGCGGGCGGCCACGGCGGCGCGCAGCCGATCCTCCGGCGCCCCGCCGCGCAGCAGCAGGTCCAGCGCGCCACCCGCGCCGAGCTCGTCGACCAGCCGGTGCACCGAGCGGGTGCCGGGCTCGGCCAACCAGGTCAACGCCACCCGGGCCAGCCGGTCGTCGTCGCTGCTCACGCTCCGTCCCCCATCCTCAGTTGGATCGCCTCCCGGACGTCGTCGGCGTGCGGGCGGTCCCGTCCGTCGAGGTCGGCGATCGTCCACGCCATCCGGACGACCCGGTCGAAACCGCGTGCCGACAGCGACCCGGAGTCGAGTCGCCCGCGCAGCTCCCGGGTGTCCCGCTCCGGCAGCCGCCACGGCGGCCGGCGCAGCCGGTGGCCGGGCACCTCCGCGTTGACCCGCCAGCCGCTGCCCGCCCAGCGGTCGGTCGCGGCCCGGCGGGCGGACGCCACCCGGGCGGCGACCGTGGCCGACGACTCGCCGGCCCCCGCCTCCATCAGCTCCGCCGCCCGCAGCGGCGGGAGGGTGACCTGCACGTCGATGCGGTCCAGCAGCGGGCCGGAGAGGCGGCCGAGGTAGCGTCGGCGGGCCAGCGGCGCGCACTCGCAGTATGCGTCGCCGGCCGGCTTCGCGCAGGGGCAGGGATTGGCGGCGAGCACCAGCTGCGTCCGGGCCGGATACTCGGTGCCGCCCCGGCTGCGGGCGAGCTGCACCCGGCCGTGCTCCAGCGGCTGGCGCAGGGCCTCCAGGGCCCCCTTGCCGAACTCCGGCGCCTCGTCGAGGAACAGCACCCCACGGTGGGCGAGCGACACGGCGCCGGGGCGGGCCAGCCCGGACCCGCCGCCGACCAGCGAGGCGACCGTGGCGGTGTGGTGCGGGGCCTGGAACGGCGGGCGGCGCAGCAGGCGACCACCGGCCGGCAGCAGCCCGGCGATCGAGTGCATCGCGGTGACCTCCAACGCCGCGTCGTCGTCCAACTCGGGCAGGATCGACGGCAGGCGCTCGGCGAGCATGGTCTTGCCCGCGCCGGGCGGCCCGAACAGCGCTAGGTGGTGCCCGCCGGCGGCGGCCACCTCCAAGGCCCGCCGGCCCAGCGCCTGCCCGGCCACCTCCGACAGGTCAGGCCCGGCCGGCCCGTCCGCCGGGGCGGGGTCGGGCGGCTCGATCAGCGGTGTGCCGTCCCGGACGAATTCGACCATCCGGTGCAGCGTGTCCACGGCGCGGACCCGGACGCCCGGGATGACCGCCGCCTCGGCGGCGTTGTCCACCGGGACGACCACCCGGTGCAGCCCGGCTCGCGCGGCGGCGGCCACCATGGGCAGCACCCCGCGTACCGGCCGGACGGTGCCGTCGAGGCCCAGCTCCCCGAGGATCACCACCCGTTCCAGGGGCAGCAGCGGCAGCTCGCCGGAGCCGCCGAGCAGCGCCACCGCGATCGCCAGGTCGAAGGCCGAACCGAACTTGGGCATCGTGGCCGGCAGCAGGTTGAGGGTGATCCGCCGGTTGGGCCAGCGCTGGCCGGAGTTGACGATCGCGGCGCGGACCCGGTCGCGGGCCTCGTGCAGGGCGGTGTCCGGCAGCCCGGAGATCACCACGGCCGGCAGCCCCGGGGCGAGGTCGGCCTCCACCTCCACCACGTGCCCGGTCACCCCGACCAGGCCGACGCAGAGCACCTTCGCGTAGCTCACGCCCGGCCGCCCATCAGAACGCACCCTTGACATGCTCGACCCGGGCCGCACCGGCGTCGGGCAGCTCGACGGAGAGGACGTCGAAGCGCACCTCGCCGGCCGTGGTGCCGGTCTCGGCGAGCCAACGGGCCGCCAGCCCTCGCAGCCGCCGCGCCTTCGCGGGCACGATCGCCTCGGCCGGCGTCCCGTAGTGGGTGGTGCACCGGGTCTTCACCTCGCAGAAGGCGAGCACGGGGCCGTCCCAGGCGATGATGTCGATCTCGCCGGCGGGGCAGCGCCAGTTGCGGGCGACCGGGCGCAGCCCGGCTCCGATCAGGTGCCGGACGGCGCATCGTTCCCCGTACGCGCCGACGGCCTGGTTCCGCTTCGTCATGCGCCGCACCCTGCCGAACCGTGGCCGCGTCCGCCGGACGCCTGTGGATGACGGGGGCGCTTGTGGACGACCGGACGATCATCCCCCTGGTGTGCTATAGGCACCTGCGGTGGGGCGGTGCCCGTTTCCGCGTACTCCTGCGGTTGTCGCTGGCGGCGCGCCGTCCGTCCGGATGGCGCGGGGGTGCGCCTGTCACATACGGTGCCGATCGTGAACGCACGACGGAGCTTTCCCGAAGATCAGGAGTCGCGTTGGTACCCCGGCGAGCGCGGGTACGGCGAGCCGGACTGGCGTCCGGCGGGCGACGACCGCTATCGAGCGGACGAGTTCCGCGTCCCTGACCAGCGTGGCGACACCGGCGAGCCCCGGTACGACGAGCTGACCGATCCACCCGCGGGCCGGTACGGCGAGACCGGGCGGCACGGCGCGGACGACGCGTTCGGGGCCACCGACCCCGACACGGACAGTTACCGGCCCGCGCGGTCCCGCCGGGCCGACACGGGCTCTTTCGGCGTGTCGGCGGACGAGCTCGCTGCCGAGCGGGAGGCTCGCCGGGCGGCGCGTGGCGTCGACCCGGCGCGGTCCGCCGCCGACGCGGCGCTGCCGGCCGGTCAGCACTCCGTCGCGTTCCCGCTGCCGCCCGCCCAGCGGGCCGTCGAGTTTCCGCTGACCATCGGGCAGCGCCCCACGCCGGTCTCCGCCCCGCCGCACGAGGACCGACCGTCGTCCGCCCTGCCGCACGAGGACCGGCCGCTGCCCGGTTCGTCGCGCGACGGCGCGCTGCTGTCCGGTTCGTCGCGCGAGGCGGGTCCCCGGAACACCCCGCTCGACGCGGACCCGCTCGGCGTCGACCCGGTGGGGCGCGGGCCGGAGCCGTCGCGTCCTGCGCCGCTCGGCGGGTATCCGATCATCGAGCCCGGTCGCCCGGACGAGCCGGCGGACCGGGGCATGGCGGAGAGGGGCGCGGGGGAGTGGGCCCCGGTCGACCGGGGTGCGGGTGCCACCACCGCGGCGGAGCCGACGCGCGCCGCCGATCCGGGCCGCCCGGCCGAGCCACCGCATCCACTGGACCCGCCGCATCCACTGGACCTGCCGACCGGGCCCATGCCCCCGGTGGCTCCCCGTCCGGACCTGCCGTCGCCCGGCCTGGATCCGGCGTACGCCCAGGACGGGTTGCGTCGCCCCGGCCCGGTGCCCTCCGACGGCGTCTACCGCACCCGCCGCCCGGCGCTCGCCGTGCTGATCGCGGTGCTGGTGGCGGTCTTCGAAGTCCCGGCCCTGCGGGTGCTGCGTCACGGCGTGCTCGGTGACCCGCTGTCGGCGGCCGACGTCGTGGTGGGCATCTTCCTGGTCGGCGGGCTGCCGATCTTCGGCATCGGGCTCTACGGGCTGCGTACGGGCGGTCTCGCGCTCGCCGACGGCAGCCGGGGCTGGCTCCGCCCGCCGACGGCGTACCTCACGGTGGGCCTGGTGCTCTTCCTCGCCGCCGCGCTCGCCGCCCGCTGAGCCGCCGCGCTCGCCGCCCGCCGACCGGCGGGCGGGGCAGGGGCGTACACTGGGGCCTTGGCGACCGCCTCGCGCGGTCGACCTCGCGCGCCCTCTCCACGTTCTCGTGGGGCGGCGGCCTCCCTGGTCCCGATCTTTGTCGGGCCCACCACGGCCGGCGACCGGGCGCCAGGACGCCCGGCCGCCGGCCGGGCGGCGCAACCAGGGATCACAAGGAGTACCCCATCATGGCCGTCGTGACCATGCGTCAGCTGCTGGAGAGCGGTGTCCACTTCGGGCACCAGACCCGGCGCTGGAACCCGAAGATGAAGCGCTTCATCTTCACCGAGCGCAACGGTATCTACATCATCGACCTGCGCCAGACCCTCGACTACATCGAGAAGGCGTACGAGTTCGTGCGCAACACGGTGGCCGAGGGCGGCAGCATCCTCTTCGTGGGCACCAAGAAGCAGGCCCAGGAGGCCATCTCCGAGCAGGCGACCCGGGTCGGCCAGCCGTACGTCAACCACCGCTGGCTCGGCGGCATGCTGACCAACTTCCAGACGGTGTACAAGCGGCTCCAGCGGATGAAGGAGCTGGAGGCGCTGGGTGACCTGAGCGGCACCGCCGCCGGTTACACCAAGAAGGAGACCCTCCAGCTCTCCCGCGAGAAGATCAAGCTCACCAAGACCCTCGGTGGTCTGCGGGACATGCAGAAGCTCCCGGCCGCGGTCTGGATCGTCGACACCAAGAAGGAGCACATCGCCGTCGACGAGGCCCGCAAGCTGGGCATCCCGGTGATCGCGGTGCTCGACACCAACTGCGACCCCGACGAGGTCGACTTCCCGATCCCGGGCAACGACGACGCGATCCGCTCGGCCGAGCTGCTGACCCGGGTCGTGGCCGCCGCCGTCGCCGACGGCCTGATCGCCCGCTCCGGCCGTCGCCGGGGCGGCGACGAGAAGCCGGAGCCGGGCCAGGTCGGGGCCGACGAGCCGCTGGCCGAGTGGGAGCGTGAGCTGCTCGAGGAGCCGAAGAAGGCCGACGAGCAGCCGGCGCAGCCCGCCGCCGCCCAGCCGGCCGAGGAGCCGGCGGCCGCCGCCGCGGAGTGATCGCGCCGCCGCGCGCCCGCCGTCCGTTTCCCCGGACGGCGGGGCGCGGTGGTTACGCCGGGCACAGCCGGCCCGGATCCGGGTGACCGGTCCAGACCAACCCCACCCGGCCCCAGACCAACCCACCGAGTCCCAACACCGAAGAGAGAGTCATGTCCAACTTCACCGCCGCGGACGTCAAGAAGCTCCGCGACCTCACCGGCGCCGGCATGATGGACTCCAAGAAGGCGCTGACCGAGGCCGAGGGCGACTTCGACAAGGCCATCGAGATCCTGCGCGTCAAGGGCGCGAAGGACGTCGGCAAGCGGGCCGGCCGCACGGCCGCCAACGGCCTGGTCGCCCACTCCGGCAAGGCGCTGCTGGAGCTCAACTGCGAGACCGACTTCGTCGCCAAGAACGACGCCTTCATCGCGCTGGCCCAGCAGCTCGTCGAGCACGGCGAGGCCAGCGGCGCGACCTCCGCCGAGGAGCTGCTCGCCAGCAGCATCGACGGCAAGCCGGTCGCCGACCTGATCCAGGAGCAGTCCGCCAAGATCGGCGAGAAGCTGGTGCTCAACCGCTTCGCCAAGCTGGACGGCGCCGTCGCGGTCTACCTGCACCGCAAGAGCCAGGACCTGCCGCCGGCGGTCGGCGTGCTGGTGGAGTACGCCGGCAGGACCGACGAGGCCGGGGACGCCGACGCCCGCGCTGTCGCCATGCAGATCGCGGCGATGCGGCCGAAGTACCTCACCCGTGACGAGGTGCCGGCCGACGTCGTCGAGTCCGAGCGGCGCATCGCCGAGCAGACCGCCCGCGAGGAGAACAAGCCCGCGGCGGCGCTGCCGAAGATCGTCGATGGCCGGGTCAACGCCTTCTTCAAGGACTACGTCCTGATCGAGCAGGCGTCGGTCGCCGACAACAAGAAGACCGTGAAGCAGGTGCTGGCCGAGGCCGGCATCGAGGTGACCCGCTTCCTGCGGTTCGAGGTCGGCCAGGCCTGAGCCGCCGGTCGGGCGCGTGATGCGCGTCCGGGGGCAGGGAACATCGACGAGGAGGCCGCTGGTGTACGTGACAGGCACCGCGGCCTCCTCGTCACATGCCTGGCCCGCGCGGCCGACGGGGCGGCGTAGGGTCAGCGACGGCAGGTACGCGGTAACCGGCGCACGTGGGGTGCGACCGGGGAAGGGCGGGGCGGATGACGCAGGTTGTGAGTGACCGGAGCCTGGCGGCGGATGATCCGACCGCCCCACCTCCCGGCCGGGCCCGCCGGGTGGTGCTGAAGCTCTCCGGCGAGGTCTTCGGCGGCGGCGCGATCGGCGTCGACCCCGACGTCGTCCAGGCCATCGCGCGGCAGATCGCCACCGTGGTCCGCCGCGGCGTGCAGGTCTCCGTGGTGGTCGGCGGCGGCAACTTCTTCCGCGGCGCGGAGCTGCAGAAGCGGGGCATGGACCGCGCCCGCGCCGACTACATGGGCATGCTGGGCACCGTGATGAACTGCCTGGCCCTCCAGGACTTCCTGGAGAAGGAGGGCATCGAGACCCGGGTGCAGAGCGCCATCACGATGGCCCAGGTCGCCGAGCCGTACATCCCGCTGCGCGCGATCCGACACCTGGAGAAGGGCCGGGTGGTGATCTTCGGCGCCGGCGCGGGCATGCCCTACTTCTCCACCGACACGGTGGCCGCCCAGCGGGCGCTGGAGATCCGGGCCGACGTGGTGCTGATGAGCAAGAACGGCGTGGACGGCGTCTACACCGCCGACCCCCGGATCGACCCGACCGCCAGCAAGCTCGACTCGATCACCTTCTCCGAGGTGCTCCGCCGCAACCTGCGGGTCGCCGACGCCGCCGCGTTCAGCCTCTGCATGGAGAACGGCCTGCCGATGCTGGTCTTCGGCGCGCAGGGCGACGACACGATCATCCGTGCGGTGGGTGGCGACAAGATCGGCACCCTGATCACCGCCTGAGTGGCCGCGGCCCGCGCGAGGCGGCCTCGCGACACCACAGCACAGCCCACGACGAGCACAAAGAAGGAGGCGAGGAGACCGGTGATCGACGACACCCTCCTCGAGGCCGAGGAGAAGATGGAGCGGGCCATCGAGCACGCCAAGGAGGAGTTCGGCGCCATCCGCACCGGTCGCGCCAACGCCGCCATGTTCTCCAAGGTCATCATCGACTACTACGGCACTCCCACGCCGCTGCCCCAGATGGCGTCCATCGGGGTCCCCGAGCCGCGCATGGTCATCATCAAGCCGTACGACAACTCGCAGATCGGCGCCATGGAGCGGGCGATCCGCGACTCAGACCTCAGCGTCAACCCGAACAACGAGGGCAACCAGCTGCGCATCCTGCTCCCGCAGATGACCGAGGAGCGCCGCCGCGAGATGATCAAGGTGGCCCGGCACAAGGGCGAGGAGGCCAAGGTGGCGGTGCGTAACATCCGCCGCAGGGGCAAGGAGGAGCTGGACCGGCTCGTCAAGGACGGCGAGGTCGGCGAGGACGAGGGGCGCCGCGCCGAGAAGGACCTCGACGACCTGACCCAGAAGTTCGTGGCCACCGTCGACGAACTGGTCAAGCACAAGGAGAGCGAGCTGCTCGAGGTCTGAGCCGCGATCGGCCCCGGGCCGGCGCGCGTGACCTGCCGTGGCACCGGTGTGCCGCCGTCGTCGGGCGGCGGCGCCGGTGCCGCTGTCGTCACGGGCCGAATCGCCTTCCGTTGTCACGGGCCGAAATCGGGCGAACCCGGGGCGCACTGCTGGCGGCGGCACGAAGGGCTCGTCCATCATGCCGGGGCGACCCGTGCAGTAGGCTCGGCACGATTCCGGCCACCACGCGGTGAACGGGCGGGATCGGCCGGCCGTCGGTCCGGTCAATCGGACGGAACAGTCGTCGTAGGGGATGGTCTTGGTCGTACGTCATGTGGTGAACCCCGTACCGCGTCCGCTCGGTGCGTGATGTCCCACCTCGACCCCTACCGCAGCCCCGAGCCCCGCAGCTGGGACCGGCCGGACGCCCCGGCCGCGCTGCCCTGGCCCGACCGTGATCTCGAGCCGGGGCAGTGGGCCCGCAGCGCCACC
Organism: Micromonospora sp. NPDC057141; assembly: GCF_042670805.1. Lineage (NCBI taxonomy): Bacteria > Bacillati > Actinomycetota > Actinomycetes > Micromonosporales > Micromonosporaceae > Micromonospora > Micromonospora sp. NPDC057141. The sequence continues at coordinate 17,894 of NZ_JBHUVA010000074.1, forward strand.
ACCGACGCGTACGCCCCCGCCCCGCCCGGCGGCCGGTCCGAGACGCGCCGCCCGGCTGGCCGGCCGGAGCCGTTCGACGCGGACGCCACCGACCCGTACGGCGCCCGCCCGGTGCCCGACGAGCCGTTGCGGCCGGGTGACCCCGTCGACCCACCGGGCTGGCGCGGCACCTCCGGACCGGGCGGCCAGTTCTCCGCCCAGCGCCCCGACGGGCCCTTTCCCGGCCGCCCGCCGGGCGGGCCGGCCTACCTGCCCGAGGCGCCGGCCGGCGGTGCTGCCGAGCCGGAGCCGCCCCAGGGTCGTCGCGGGCCCGGCCGGCGGCGGGCCAGCGCGGAGCGTCCGCCCACCCAGCAGGCGGTGCCCGGCCGCGCCGGCCGCAACCTGCCGGCGGCGATCGGGGTCGGTGTCGGCCTCGGCGCGGCCGTCCTGCTGCCGCTCTTCTTCTACCTGCCCGCCTTCCTCTTCGTGCTGGCCGCCGCGATGGCGATCGGCACCTGGGAGATGGCCCGGGCGGTCCGCCGCAGCGGGGCGCACCCGCCGCTGGTCCCGCTGATCACCGGCGGCGTGCTCACGGTCGGCCTGGCCTGGTTCGCCGGCCCCGACGCGCTCTGCCTCGGCCTGCTGGTCACCGTGCTCGGCACGATGATCTGGCGGCTGGGCGACGGGCCGGGTGACTACCAGCGTGACCTGACGGCGGCCACCCTCATCGCGGTGTACGTGCCGTTCCTCGGCGGGTTCGCGGCGATGCTCGCCGCCGCGCCCGGCGACGGGCACCTGCGCGTGCTGGTCACCCTGGTCGCGGTGGTGCTCTCCGACACCGGCGGGTACGCCGCGGGGGCCAACTTCGGCAAGCACCCGATGGCCCCCTCGATCAGCCCGAAGAAGTCCTGGGAAGGCTTCGCCGGCTCGGTCACCGCGGCGGCGGCGGGCAGCGCCCTGCTGATCTGGCTGCTGTTCGACGTGGCGCCCTGGTGGGGCGCCCTGTTCGGCGTGGCCGTGTCCTGCGCGGCGGTCCTCGGCGACCTGGCCGAGTCCATGATCAAGCGGGATCTCGGCGTGAAGGACATGAGCAGCCTGCTGCCCGGGCACGGCGGCCTGATGGACCGCCTCGACTCGATCCTGTTCGCGGTGCCCACCGCGTACCTGTTGCTGGCGGTCTTCGTCCCGGTGGTGGGTTGAGGCATGAATCACGCCGGTCAGCCCGTTCCGGCCGCGCGGTCGGGTCCGATTCGGCACCTCCGGCCAGGTGCGTCGAGCGAACGGCGTGGGAGACTGGACGGGTCATGACGAGCCTTCCGCTGATCCCTGTCACCTCGGACGCCCCCGCCGCACGCCGCGCGGCCATGCCGCCCCGTCACCTCGCCGACCTCGACCTGCCCGCCCGGCAGGCGCTGGTCACCGAGCTGGGCGAGCCGGCGTTCCGCGCGAAGCAGATGTCCACCCACTACTTCGGCCGCCTGGTCCGCGACCCCGCCTCGATGACCGACCTGCCGGCGGCGACCCGGGACAGGCTGGCCGGGGAGCTGCTGCCCACTCTGCTCACCCCGGTCCGCGAGCTCGCCTGCGACGACGGTGCCACCCGCAAGGCGCTCTGGCGGCTGCACGACGGCTCGCTGGTGGAGAGCGTGCTGATGGGATATCCGGATCGCATCACCGTCTGCATCTCCAGCCAGGCGGGCTGCGGCATGGCCTGCCCGTTCTGCGCCACCGGCCAGGCCGGGCTGACCCGCAACCTGTCGACGGCCGAGATCGTCGACCAGGCCGTCTACCTGGCGGGCGTGGCCGCCTCCGGCGCGGTCGCCGGCTCGCCGCCCCGGCTGTCCCACGTGGTGTTCATGGGCATGGGCGAGCCGTTGGCCAACTACTCGCGGGTTGTCGCGGCGATCCGCCGGCTGGTCGCCCCCGCACCCGAGGGGCTCGGCCTGTCCCAGCGGCACATCACCGTCTCCACGGTCGGCCTGGTCCCGGCGATCCGGCGCCTGGCCAGCGAAGACCTGTCGGTGACCCTTGCGCTGTCCCTGCACGCGCCCGATGATGAGCTGCGCGACGAACTCGTGCCGGTCAACCAGCGGTGGAAGGTCGCCGAGGTGCTGGACACGGCGTGGGACTACGCGACCCGGACGGGGCGTCGGGTGTCGATCGAATACGCGATGATCAAGAACGTGAACGACCAGCCGTGGCGGGCCGACCTCCTCGGTCAGCTGCTGGCCGGCAGGTTGGCCCACGTCAACCTCATCCCGCTCAACCCGACCCCGGGCAGCCGGTGGGACGCGAGCCCGAAGCCCGTCGAGCGGGAGTTCGTCCGGCGTCTGCGCGCCGCCGGGGTGTCGACGACGGTGCGGGACACCCGGGGGCGCGAGATCGACGGCGCGTGCGGGCAGCTCGCCGCAGCCGGGGACAGGGACACCGAGACGCCGCAGGAGGCGACGGCGTGACGGGGCGTACCGAACGAGACCAGGAGACATAGTGGCGAGTCAGGGTCAGCGTTTCCGGCGCAAGGCGCTCCGCCGGGGATACAAGGTCGACGAGGTGGACGCCTTCCTGGACCGGGTCGAGGCGACGCTCGACGGCCGGCCCGTTGGCGCACCCGTGGCCTCCCAGGAGGTCCACGACGTAGTCTTCCGGGTCCGCTTCAACGGCTACGACGAGTGGCAGGTCGACCTGCACCTCGACCGCGTCGAGCGGCAACTGGCCGAGCTGGAGGAGCGCGGCGGCTCGCCCGGCCGCGGCGCCGACCCCCGGCTGTCCGACCGGATGGGCCCGCCGGACCGGATGGGCCCGCCGGACCGGATGGGCCCGCCCGACCGGCTCGGCCCGCCGATGCGCGATGACCGGGGGCCTGTGCCGATGCGTGACGATCGGGGGCCCGCGCCGATGCCGCCCCGGCCGATGCCGGCGCAGGCGGGCCCGCCCGGCGACCGCTACGGCCGGTACGACGAGCCGACTGGCGGCTTCTCCGGCGGATACGACGAGCCGACCGGTGGCTTTTCCGGCGGGTACGATGCCCCGCGCGGCCCGGCCGGCCCGATGGGTCCGGGCGGCCCGATGGGCCCGGGTATGGGGCACGGCGGCCCGCCGCCCCGGGGCCTGCCCCCGGGTGGCCCGGGCGGCTACGGCCCCGACGAGCAGCGCTTCGACGGCTTCGAGGCCGGCCGGCACGGGCGGGCCGACATGACCGCCGAGATCCGGATGCCCGAGCGGGACCTTCGTGAGCTGCGCGGCCGTGGCCCGGCTGGGCCACCGCCGATGCCGCCGCAGCCGATCGGGGGCCCGCCGCCGATGGCCGGTCCGCCGGCCGGCGGACCCCCGGTGGGCGGTCCCCCCGTCGGTGGTCCTCCGGCTGGCGGCCCGCCGATGGCCGGTCCGCCCGGCAGCGACCTCCATCGGGTGGACCAGATCCGCCGCAGCTTCCAGGTGCGCCGGTTCGGCAGCGGGTACGACCCGGACCAGGTCGACCGGCTCTTCGAGGGCATCCTCGGCGGCATGGCCGGCCGGGGCCCGATGCCGGTCAACCCGAAGGATCTGGACACCCTGCGCTTCGGCCTGGTGCCGGGCGGCTACTTCGAGGCCGAGGTCGACGCCGCACTCAAGGACGTCCAGGACATCCTCTTCGGCCGCTGACCTGGCCCGGTGGGCGCGGGAGGCCCGGCCCCCGCGCCGCCGCATGGTGCGTACACGACGAAGGGCCCGCCCCGACGGGGGGCGGGCCCTTCGCGCGTTGTCGGTCCGGCTGGGGTCAGGAGCGCAGGCCGTTGCGGCGCAGCACCGCATCGCCGACGACGACGGCCAGCAGCAGCACGGCCAGGCCGACCAGCCAGATGTCCTCGACCCTGCCCTCGTGGTTGCCGCACAGCATGGCCAGCAGCGCCAGCGCGGAGACCACCGCGCCGATCCGCCCGGCCTTGCGGTGCCCGGGCTTGTGCTGATCTGGCGACGTCACCGGCTCGCTTCCTGCCACTGTCGGTCCTTCCCTCGCGATCGGATCTCCGGTTAGTCTGGCACGCCCCGTGGCTGACCTCGTGCGGTGGGGGTTTCCCGCAGCCCCGGCAGGCCGGAGGACCCGGGCCGGAGGGCACTAGCGGCGTCGCGGGCCGGCGACCAGACTGCCTCCGGTAGCGTCGGGACGTACACCTTGATTGTCTTTTTGAGGGGGACTGCGGTGCGAGTGACCGGTACGGGACATGCCAGCATGCGGATCGACACGGCCGCGGGCAGCATCCTGTGCGACCCGTGGGTCAATCCCGCCTACTTCGCCTCGTGGTTCCCGTTCCCCGACAACTCCCAGCTCGACTGGGAGACCCTCGGCGACGTCGACTACCTCTACGTGTCGCACCTGCACCGGGACCACTTCGACGCCGCGCACCTGCGTGACTTCGTATCCAAGGACGCCACCGTCCTGCTGCCCGAGTTCCCCACCTCCGAGATGGAGGACGAGCTGCGGGCGCTCGGTTTCACCCAGTTCCTGCGGGTCCCGAACGAGCAGGTCGTGGAGCTCGACGGCGGCCTGCGGATCATGATCCAGGCGCTGACCAGCCCGACCGACGGGCCGATCGGCGACTCCTCCCTCTGGGTGGAGCACGACGGGGTCCGGCTGCTCAACCAGAACGACGCCCGCCCGACCGACCTGAGCGTCTTCACCGAGCTGGGCCACGTGCACGCGCACCTGCTCCAGTTCTCCGGGGCGATCTGGTATCCGATGGTCTACGAGCTGCCGCAGTCGGCGAAGACCGCGTTCGGCAAGCAGAAGCGGGAGCGGCAGTTCGACCGCACCTGGCGCTACATCGCCGACCTGAAGGCCGACCACGTCTTCCCGATCGCCGGCCCGCCGTGCTTCCTCGACGACGACCTGTGGCAGTTCAACGACATCCACGGCGACGAGGGCAACATCTTCCCCGACCAGTCGGTCTTCCTCGCCGAGTACGCGAAGGTCGGCGGCACCAACGGCATCGTGCTGCTGCCCGGCAGCGTCGCCGAGGTGACCGCCTCGGGCGCGACCACCACCCACCCGCAGCCGGTGGAGGAGTTCTTCGCGAACAAGGTGGCCCATCTGGAGGACATGCGGGAGCGCAAGCGCGGCGTCATCGAGGCGGAGAAGGCGTCCTGGCGGCACCCCGAGGTCGACGTGCTGGCCGGGATGAAGCGCCGCATCGAGCCGCTGCTGGAGGAGTCGATCTACCTGGCCAAGGGCGTCGGCGGCCCGGTCCGCTTCGACCTGGTCGGGACTGACGACTCGGGCGGCGAGACCGTCGAGTCGATCGTGGTGGACTTCCCGGGCAAGGAGGTGCGGCCGTACGCGGACGAGAAGGTCCGCTACCGCTTCCGCACCGAACGGGCCCTCGTCGAGCACCTGCTGCACATCGGCGAGGTGGACTGGGTCAACTCGCTCTTCCTGTCCTGCCGGTTCTCGGCGGCCCGGATCGGCCAGTACAACGAGTTCGTGTACGCCTTCTTCAAGTGCCTGTCCACCGAGCGCCTCCAGTACGCGGAGGGCTGGTACGACGAGCACGGGCGCAGCAGCGACGCCGAGGACATCACCCTCGGCGACTGGGTGGTGCAGCGCCGCTGCCCGCACCTCAAGGCGGACCTCACCCGGTTCGGCATCGTCGAGGGCGACCAGCTCACCTGCCAGCTGCACGGCTGGAAGTTCGACCTGCCCAGCGGGCGCTGCCTGACCAGCGTCGGCCACAAGGTCCGGGCGCACCGCGCGGACGCGCCCACCCCGACACCCTGACCTGACGTTCCGCCCCGTTCCGCCCCGCCCAGGGGCGACCATGGAGTCGTGACGGGCGGGGCGGAGTCGTGACGGGCGGGGCGGACGAGACGGCGGCCTACCGGTACGGGCGGCGCAGCGAGATGGCCCGCGACGCCTCCCGGGTGGAGGCGTTCAGCGACGCCGTGATCGCCATCGTGCTGACTCTGATGGCGGTCGAGCTGCTCCAGCTCGCCCCGCAGCACCCCGCCGGGCCGGGCCTGGCGGGCGCGCTGTTCCACGAGTGGCCGTCCTACCTGGCGTACGTGATCACCTTCGCGATCGTCGGCCAGGTCTGGCTCACCCACCACAACATGTGGCGGTACGTGGTCCGCGTCGACCAGCTGCTGCTGGTGCTGAACCTGCTCCTGCTGCTCTTCGTCGCGGCCATCCCGTTCGCCGCGAACCTGCTCTCGGACAACCTGCGGGGCCCGGTCGGCGACCAGCGGCTCACCGCCGCCCTCTACGTCGGCACGGTGCTCGGCGAGGCGCTCTTCTTCAACCTGAGCTGGTGGTGGGCGCGCCGGCGCAACCTGCTCCACCCGGACCTGGACCCCCGGCTGGCCCGGGCGGTGGCCCGCCGGTTCCTGCTCGGGCCGCTGCTCTACCTGGTCGCCTTCGCGGTGGTCTTCGTCGACCCGGTGCTCAGCCTGGTCGCCTACCTCCTGCTCATCGGCCTCTATCTGGTCCGCGGCCCCGGCGACCTGCCCCCGTCCGGCGGCAGCGCGCCGGCTGGGCGGTGAGTGCCCTGCCGGGCGGGGTGAGAAGGGAACCCCTCTCTACCGTATGCGTCAACAAGGGGCCTCTCCTTACCCCAAATCGGCGAGGATGCGGCGGGCCGCGTTGTGGCCGGCCGCCCCGATGACGCTGCCCGCCGGGTGGCAGCCGGCGCTGCCGGCGTACACGCCGTCGACGCCGGTGGCGTACGGCATCCGGTCGGTGAAGCTGACCGTGTTGTCGACGTGGTGGATGTGCCCGCCGGTGATGCCGAAGTGCGCCTCGATGCCGGGCGGGGGCAGCGGCATCGCGTCGGCGATCAGGTCGCCGGTGCCCGGCGCGTACCGTTCGCAGATATCCACGAGGCGCGACACGTACCCGGGCAGGGCCGCGTCCCAGGTGCCGTCGGCGAGGGAGTAGGGCACCGACTGCACGAACAGCGCCGACGAGTGGTGGCCGGCGGCGTCGGACAGCGACGGGTCGACGGTGGTGTGCAGGTACCACTCGATGGTGGGCTCGGCGGGCAGCCGGCCGGCCTGCACGTCGGCCCACATCGCGCGCAGTGCCGCCATCGGCGGCTCGCCTCCGCCGCCGACCAGCGACGCCGAGCCGGGCAGCAGGTGGATGGTGGAGCCGAACGGGCTGGGCGCGCCCTCGGGCAGGCAGGAGAAGCGGGGCAGCCCGGTCAACGCCAGGTTGACCTTGAGGGTGGTGCCGGGGCGGCGGACGGCCGCCATCCGCGCGCCCAGCTCCGCCGGGAGCGCGCCGTCGGGCAGCAGGTCGATCAGCCGGTACGGGTCGCAGGCCCCGAGCACCACCCGGGCGGCCACGTGCCGGCCGTCGGCGAGCGTCACCCCGCTGGCCGCGCCGCCGTCCAGGGTGATCGCGGCGACGGGCGTACCGGTGAGGATGGTGGCCCCGGCGGCGCGGGCGGCGTCGGCGAAGGTGCCCGAGACGGTGCCCATCCCGCCCTCGGCGATCATCCAGGTGCCGTCAGAACCGGGCAATCTGCACATATTGTGCACGAGGAAGTTGTGGCCGGTACCGGGGTCGTCGGGGCCGGCGTTGAGGCCGGACAGCCCGTCGGTGACCGCGTACATGCTGACCAGCAGCTCGGAGCGGAAGTCGAAGCGGGCCAGGTGGTCGGCGACCGAGCCGCGCACCAGGTCGACGAAGACCTGCCGCAGAGTGGGCCGGACGTACCGCTGCGCGGTCTCCTCGACCGGCTGCGGCTCGGCCAGCCAGGCGGGGGCCAGGTCGTCGCGGAGCTGGGCCAGCTCGGCCTGCATGGCGTCGTCGGCGGCCACGTCGGCGGGGGAGAAGAACTCCGCGAGCTGCCGCCGGGTGGCGGCGGTGTCGCTGCCCATCAGCAGGTACGGCGACCCGGGGCCGCCCGGGGTGGGCAGGAAGTAGTGCGGGTCGCGGCGCAGCACGGGGATGCGCACGTTGAGCGTGGCGAGCAGTTCGGGCGGCATCAGCCCGAGCAGGTACGACCCGGTGGAGTGGCGCAGCCCGGGCACCTTCGGGAACGGGTTCTCGGTGCGGGTGGCCCCGCCGATGACGTCGGCGGCCTCCAGCACCAGCACGTCGAGGCCGGCGCGGGCCAGCAGGATCGCCGAGACCAGCCCGTTGTGCCCGGAGCCGACGACCACCACGTCGGCGCGGGCCGGCAGTTCACTCGCCTCGGTGTTCGCGGTCGTGCCGCTGCGCTCGCTCGCCTTGCTCGTCGCGGTCGTGCCGCTGCGCTCGCTCATGCTCGGGCAGCCTAGTGCCGCACCGACCCGGCCGGGGGGTCGTCGCCGTTCCCGGTCGGCGGACCGTCGCCGTCGGGCGCGCCCTGAAGCTGGGCGATCAGCGCGGCGAGTTCGGTCTCGAACAGCGCCTCGGGGGAGTCCACGGCCCAGGTGAGGTGGCCGAAGACCTCCATGGCGACCAGGCCGTAGAGGCGGGTCCAGCCCGACAGGAACGCGTACGCGACCTCGATCGGCAGGTCGCCGTGCTTGGCGGTGAGCGGGGCGAGGTGGCAGCCGAGCTGCCGGCGCAGCACGTCGGCCGGGGGGCCGGGCAGCGCCGCGTCGCGGGTCAGCGCCAGGAACGGGGCGAGGAAGACCGCCCCGAACCGCGCGGCCGGGTGCTCGGCGTCGGCGCAGGCGCGGGTGAACGCGGCGAGCCCGGGGACCGGGTTGCCGAAGATCAGGGTGAACTCGGCGGGGTGCGCGACGGCCCACCGACGCATCGCCCGGCACATGGCCGGCAACTGGTCGGCCGGTTCCGCGCCGGCGGCGTCCCGGGCGGCCTCGATGATGCCGCGCAGCTCGTCGTAGAGGTCGCCGGCGAGCGCGACGACCAGGGCCTCCAGGTTGGGGAAGTAGCGGTAGATCGCGGGCGCGGTCATCCCCATGTCCCGGGCGATGGCGCGCAGGGACACCGCCTCGACCCCGCCGGTCACCAGCAGCCGCCGGGCCCCGTCCTTGATCTCGGACAGGGCGGCGGTGCGCAGGCGTTCCCGCCGGGTCGGCGCGGACATGGTGAACCCCCTTGACTGGAGCGAACGCCGTAGTCATAGTAAACGGCGTTCACTCATGAGAGCCATGGTTACTGAGCACGACCTTAACGGTCGGTGAGGGGGAATGCGATGTTCGACTGGTGGGGACGGGCGGTGGTGCGGACCCGGTGGGCCGTGCTGGTCGCCGCCGTCGCGCTCATGGCGCTCGGCTCGACCTGGGGGACCGGCGTCTTCGGCCAGCTCAGCGGGGGTGGGTTCGCCGACCCGGCCAGCGAGTCGAGCCGGACGGCCGAGCGGATCACCGCCGAGCTGGGCCGGCAGGGCGCCGACGTGATCGTGCTCTGGTCCAGCGACACCGCGACCGTCGAGCAGCCGGCGTTCCGCGACCCGGTCGCCGGCACCGTCGCGGCGCTGCGCGAGCGCCCCGAGATCACCAGCGTCACCACCTGGTACGACACCCCGGCACCCCACCTGGTGTCCACCGACCGCCAAGCCACCTACGCCCTCGTCCAGCTCGACGGCGTCGACGAGGACGCCCGCGCCGAGGCGTACGACGCGGTGCGGCCCGCGTTCGACGCGCCCGGCCTGCGCACCGAGCTCGGCGGCACGGTGGCCTTCCAGCGGTACGCCAACGAGCAGACCACCGAGGACATCACCCGCGCCGAGCTGCTCTCCATGCCGGTGCTGCTGGTCCTGCTCGTGCTGATCTTCGGCGGGCTGGTCGCCGCCACCACCCCGCTGCTCGTCGGCGGGCTCGCCATCCTCGGCGCGTTCGTCGCCGTCCGGCTGCTCAACATGGTCACCGACATGTCGATCTTCGCGATCAACGTGATCACCCTGATCGGCCTCGGCATGGCCGTCGACTACGCCCTGTTCGTCGTCAGCCGGTTCCGCGAGGAACTCGCCGCCGGCCGCGACACCGCCGAGGCGGTACGCCGCACCATGGCCACCGCCGGCCGCACCGTGCTGGTCTCCGGGCTCACCGTCGCCCTCGCCATGGCCAGCCTGCTGATCTTCCCGCAGCCGTTCCTGCGCTCGATGGGCCTCGGCGGGATGGCCGCCGTGCTGGTCGCCATGCTCGCGGCGCTCACCGTGCTGCCGGCCCTGCTCGCGGTGCTCGGCCGCCGGATCGACGCGGTGCGCGTACCGCTGCCGTGGCGGCGTGGGACGCGCGGTGGGCGGCCGGCGCACGCCGACACCGGCGGCGCCTGGGCCCGGATCGCGCGCAGCGTGATGCGTCGCCCGGTGCCCTACCTGGTCGGGGTGGCCCTGATCCTGGGGATGCTGGCCACCCCGTTCCTGCGCGCCGAGTTCGGCGGCGTCGACGAGCGGGTGCTCCCGGCCGACGCCGCGCCCCGGGTGGTCTCCGAGCGGATCGCCGCGCAGTTCCCCGGCGGCACCATCGCCCCGATCGACGTGCTGGTCACCGGCGTGTCGGCCGACGCGGTCGGGCCGTTCGCCGACCGGATCGCGGCGGTGCCCGGGGTGACCGGCGTCCGGGTCGCCGCGACCCGGGGGGCCTCGACGCTGCTCACCGTCGCCTACCCCGGCGAGCCGACCGGCGGCGTCGCCCGGGACGTGGTACGCGACCTGCGTGCCCTGCCCGCCCCGGACGGCGCGCGGGTGCTCGTCGGCGGCCGGCCCGGCGTCGACCGGGACCTGCTGGACAGCCTCGGCGATCGGCTGCCCTGGATGGCCCTGCTGATGGCCGGCGCGACCCTGCTGCTGCTCTTCCTCGCGTTCGGCTCGGTGGTGCTGCCGGTCAAGGCGGTGCTGATGAACCTGCTCTCCATCGGCGCGTCGTTCGGCGTGGTGGTCTGGATCTTCCAGGACGGCCACCTGTCCGGCCTGCTCGGCTTCACCTCGACCGGCTTCATCGAGCCGAGCAACTCGATCCTCATGCTCGCCGTGCTGTTCGGGCTGGCCACCGACTACGAGGTGTTCCTGCTGTCCCGGGTCCGCGAGGAGTGGGACCGCACCGGCGACAGCGCCGCTTCGGTGGCCACCGGCCTGCAACGCACCGGCCGGATCATCACTGCCGCCGCCCTGCTGCTGGTCATCGTGGTCGCCGGCTTCGCCACCGGCGCGATGGCGTACATCAAGCTGATCGGGGTCGGCATGATCGTGGCGATCGTGGTCGACGCGACCCTGGTCCGGGCGCTGCTGGTGCCGGCCACCATGCGCCTGCTCGGCCGCTGGAACTGGTGGGCCCCGGGCCCGCTCGGCGCGGTCTACCGCCGCTTCGGCATCCGCGAGTCGGACGCCCCGGGGCAGCCCGTGCTCCCGGACGTGGTCGAACCGGAGCCCGCCGCGCCGGAGACCCGTCATCCCGCGTTCATCGGGTAGTCACTGGTGTCGATGCCTCGCCGGCTCTACCGTCGGTGGGGCATCGACCCTACCGGGAGGTAACCAATGGACCGCCGTACCGCCCTGCGCGCCACCGTCGCCGGCGGGGCCGCCGCCTTCTGCGGCAGCCTCTGGGCCTCCGCCGCGCTTCCCGCGCCCGCCCTCGCCGCGCCCGCCCAACCCGGCCCCGGCCCGTACGGGGACCTGCTCGCCGCCGACGCCAACGGCATCCAACTGCCCGCCGGCTTCACCAGCCGGGTGATCGCCCGCTCCGGACAGCGGGTCGCCGGCACCTCCTACCCGTGGCACTGGGCCCCCGACGGCGGCGCGTGCTTCGCCACCCCGGACGGCTGGATCTACGTCTCCAACTCGGAGATCCCCCTCGTCGGCGGGGCGTCGGCCGTGCGGTTCCGCGCCGACGGCACCATCGCCTCGGCGTACCGGATCCTCGGCGGGACCAACCTCAACTGCGCCGGCGGGGCCACCCCGTGGGGCACCTGGCTCTCCTGCGAGGAGGCGCCGCTCGGCCGGGTCATGGAGACCTGGCCCGACGGCAGCCGCGCCGCCGAGGAGCGCACCCGGATGGGCCGGTTCACCCACGAGGCCGCCGCCTGCGACCCCGACCGGAGCGTCGTCTACCTCACCGAGGACGAGGACGACGGCTGCTTCTACCGGTACGTCCCCGACACCTGGGGCGACCTGCGCACCGGCCGCCTCCAGGTGCTCTGCGCCCCCGCCGGCCAGGTGACCGGCCCGGTGACCTGGGCCGACGTGCCCGACCGCGACGGGTTCCCCGTGCCCACCCGGCGTCAGGTCGGCGCGGCGCAGCACTTCGACGGCGGCGAGGGCTGCTGGTACGACCGGGGCACCTGCTGGTTCACCACCAAGGGCGACAACCGGGTCTGGGCGTACGACGCCGCCAGCCAGCGCCTCGACCTGGCGTACGACGACTCGCTGGTGCCCGCCGGGGCGGCCCCGCTCACCGGCGTCGACAACATCACCGGCACTGCCGGCGGGGACCTGTACGTGGCCGAGGACGGCGGCAACATGGAGATCAACATGATCACCCCGGCCGGCGTGGTCACCCCGTTCCTGCGCCTGCTCGGGCAGTCCGGCTCGGAGCTGACCGGCCCGGCGTTCTCCCCGGACGGCAGCCGCCTCTACTTCTCGTCGCAGCGGGGGGTCAGCGGGTCGATCACCGGGTCGGACGGCATCACGTACGAGATCACCGGCCCCTTCCGGTCCTGAGGGGCTCGGTCGGCCGCCCGCCGGGGGCAGTACTGCGTGTTGGCCCGCCCGGACCACATGCTGTGCTGGCCCGGCGCGGGTCGGCTGGCGGACGTACCGGTGGAGGCCTCGGCGACCGTGCCGCGCCGGGCCGCCGGGGCCGCTGCGGCGGGGCGGGCGAAGACCATGAGCAGCGGGTACGGGGTGTCGCTGGCCGAACTGCGCCGGCACGTGGCGGCCCGGCCGACGTGGCGGTGTCGGGTGTGTGCTGCGCTGTGGCCCTGCCAGCCGGCGAAGCTCTGCCTACGCGCGGAGTACGCGCGCGGGACCGGGTCGGGCTGGCGATCTACCTGTGCGTGCTGATGCACGAGATCACCGACCGGCTACGCACCCGCCCGGAGGAGGTGGACCCGGCGGACTACTTCGCCCGCTTCATCGGCTGGACCCGTCACTGACCGCCCGCCCACCACGGCCCGCACCCCAATCATCTTTCGTGAACATGGCTGCTGTACGCACAGCGCCGCGCCTGCGGCACCCGCCGTGGCACCCGGACGTTGACCTGCTTCCACCAGGCCCTGATGGTGCTGGTCTGGTTCCCCAAGGCCGAGGACATGACCCTGCTGGCAGCCGGCTTCGGTATTTCCCGGGCGACCGCCTACCGCTACCGCGACGAGGGCATCACGGTCCTCGCCGCCCAGGGACCGACCTGCACACCGCTCTGCGCCGCGCCGCCGCCGACGGCTGGTCCCACGTCATCCTCGACGGCAAACTCTTCGACTATGGCCGACTCACCAAGACCACCCTGTCGGTCAAGGGCGACACGATCGACGCCTGGTTCTCCGGAAAGCACCGCGACTTCGGCGGCGAACATCCAAGCTGTCATGCGCCCAGACGGTCTGCCGATCTGGACCTCGGATGCGATACCCGGACACCTGCACGACACCAACTAATGCGCCCGCCACCTGACATCACCGCCGCCCTGAACTGGCCCGCCGCCGAACTCGACCTGCCGGCCCTGGCCGACTCCGGCTACGAAAGCACAGGCCACGGCATCAAGACCCCGATCAAGCAACCCACCGACGGCAGCAGGCTCGCACCCGACAACCGCGCCTACAACCGATCGCTACGCGGCCTGCGCTCGCAAAGGAGAACGCGGCTTCGCCATCCTGGTCGGACGCTGGAAGACGCTACGCCACACGAACATCAGCCCACGCCGAATCGGCGACACCGTCGCCGCCGCCGAGATGCACCTCACCAACTTCGAATGCAAATACCTACCGCAGGGTCGCTGAGATCATTTCTGTACACGCTGACGGCTCAACTTTCGGAGTCAACAACCATGTACGTTGCCTCGCCTGACATGCTGAGCTGACCCCTGGCAACCCACTCGTTGCAGACTTCCCGGATCGATTCCAAAGACGGCACCTGGTCGCAGGTGTCTCGCAGAAAACCGCGCACATCGTAAACGGTAAAACAGTCTCCACCATCGCCGTCGCAGGCATCCAGGTGAGCTTGAGCGCCGCTGTCGTAGACGACGGTATAGCCGACGCCATGGACGAAGTACTCCAGCCCATTTAGAAAATGACCTTGACGAGGAACCTCGCCATCAAGTACGCGTCTGACCAGACTCGATGCCGACGAAACGCCGAAGGCCTCTGCAACCAAGCGCCTAGCGTGAAGCAGTCCATCGATGGCGCTAGAAACCTCAGCGACAACCGCATCATCCACCATTACCTACGCTTCAGCTTATGAGGATTGAGCCTGTTTCCAGGATATCGCGAGGCGGAGTCCAGAACATCAGCCATGTCCGCATATCCCTTAAACCCCCCATTGTTTAGTTGATCCGTCACATCGCGAATACCAACTTCCCCCTGTCTAGTCCACCTTGCAGCAGCAAGGCGATGATGCCCGTCCACAACATACATTTTACCCTCATGACGAACGATGTCGATCGGACTTTGCTTCCAGTCGAATTCGCCGTTTGCCATGTCATTCCCATACCTGGCCACCCTCTTGGTGGAAGAATCACCAGAAATTCCGTGAGTAGGAATGAGATCGTCAGGATTTGCAGTGCCGCAGTTGTGTACGAGGACCGGCTCGCTGCCGACTACCGCATAGTACGTGTGGGTGTTGGCGATGGTGAGGTTGTGGACGGTGGCCCAGGTGGTGGCGTGTCGTTGGATGGCGGTGATCTGGACGCGGGTGCCGGCGCTGGTCTGGAGCCACTGGCCGACCTGAAGGTCGGTGGCGTCGATCCACTGGTGGAGTTCGGGTACCCAGAAGGGGTGTCCGTCGGTGGCGGTGATCTTGGTGGTGCCGTGCCCGCCGTCGCCGTCGCCGTCAGTCTGGCTGCCGTCGCCACGCTCGGCTTCGTCGGTGGTGATGGTGACGAGGTGTTTGGTGCCGGTGCCGGTGATGGTGGCGGTGACGGTTTCGATTTCGGTTTGGCCGGTGTCGGGGTTGGTGGCGA